>JAFWSY010000124.1 GCA_017519155.1 Eubacterium sp. | reverse complement strand
GTGGATGGTGTCCCGTTCCAGGCCGAAGCCCATCAGGAGCGGGTACTGCCATGTTAGCCTGAGCTCCTGAATGAGGCTGAACATTTGCATATTCAGCTCCGAAAAGCTCCTTAGCTCTGTCTCTTGCAAGATCCTCAACTACGTCTACATATTCGCATCCACCGTAATATCTCTTTCCCGGATATCCCTCTGCGTACTTGTTGGTGAGATGACTTCCCATAGCTGCCATAACAGCCTTAGAAGCAATATTCTCAGAAGCGATAAGCTCAAGATTGTTGTTCTGACGATTAAACTCGTCAGTCATGGCAGACGCTACCTCCGGGTCAACTTTTACGATTTCTTCAAAATCAAACATTTATTTTTCCTCCATATATTTAATGATTTTTATTAACTATGATAATGAAAATATAAGTATATCAGACTTTGATCTGGGAGAAAACCTCTCCGATCTTTTCTCTTATTACTATATCTGCCTCAGCATCACGTGATGTAGAAGCCATATTTAACACAGCAAGATGTTTGCCGTGGAAATAACTGATAAATCCCGCTGCAGGATAAACCACCAGCGAAGTACCACCGATTATCAGCATATCTGCTTTTGAGATGTGCATTACTGCTCTGCTGATAACATCATTGTCCAGTCCTTCTTCATAAAGAACAACATCAGGTCTTACGAGACCGCCGCATTCTTTACCGTTTACTATTTCCTCACACTTGGGAACTCCGTCACTGGCAAGAATGTATTTGATTCCTGCATTTACATCTTCAGGAGTACTGCTGTAGGTCTTGCCGCATTTGGTGCAGTAATTTCTAAGCACTGAACCGTGAAGCTCAAGTACCTCCTTACTTCCTGCAGCCTGATGAAGTCCGTCGATATTCTGAGTAATGACAGCCTTCAGCTTTCCGGCAGCTTCCATTTCAGCCAGCTTCTTATGTGCTGCATTTGGTTTTGCATCAGGAGCAAGCATCTTATCCTTATAAAATTCAAAGAACTCTTCCTGCTTATACACAAGAAATGTATGGCTTACGATCTCTTCAGGCGGATATTTATATTTCTGATTATAAAGTCCGTCCTGACTTCTGAAATCAGGGATACCGCTTTCCGTAGAAACACCGGCACCACCGAAGAATACTATGTAATTTGATTCATCAATTGCATCTTGAAGTTTCTTAATACCTTCTGTATCTGTAATCATAGCCCTTCTCCTTTATTAATCCGCCTCTTGTTTCTCTGTTATCTCTACTGTTACCAAGTACCTCTCTGTTATCTCATATTTGTCTGACTCATCAAATGCAACTCTTATCTCATGTTCACCCGGACCCAGATCCTGAACTGACATGCGAGGATTAAACAATTCAATATTGACATCATTCATATCCTCCTGGAAGCCGGTTACCTTAACCTTAAAGAGCGGTGGTTTGACTATCTGATACTTATAATTATTATTCTGATTTACCATCTTAATTGCTGCTGTACTGAGGGTGATCTCCTTTGTGACTACACTCTCTATATCTACATTAACGGCTATCTCCGTAGTATCATCGGCTATATAAATATTTGATGGTATGTAATCGGCCAGAGTAATATTACTCTCCAGATCTTCGGAAGCATCCGTAACAGAAACGTCATTGATATCAATTGATCGTATCTTAGAAAGTTCCTCAGCTTCTCCGGTAATTATTACAGTAGTAGGTTCATAATTGATACTTCTTACTCCGTAGCCTTCAGCAGCATTACCAACTGTGTTTACATTTACCGGAACCGTCTTTGTTTTATAAACCGGAATGGTTACCTTAACCTTCTCCGCTGAAAGGGATACATTATCCTTTTTAATAGCATTTCCATAGCCATCTATACAGCCGATTCTGACTATCTCAGCCACATCCTTTTCGGCATTGCTGACATCCACAACTGCTCTTGCTTCAACAATGTTTGAAAGAACAGATTCAGGACCCTTTATGGTGATCATATTAGGTGTAGGTGCCGAGCTTCCAAGTGCATGTCCGGACTTTACATTTCCTGTTGTAATAACCTTTACAGGAACACTCTTCTCTGTTTCCTCTTCTATGGAAACCGTAACATATTCGTTAAGAGGAGTGATGTCAATCTGTCTTGCCTGCGGAGCGCTGACTGTATCATTTAAACTGACTACTATGTTAGTAGAATTTGTTACTGAAAGATGACTGAGGTCTGCCTTTGCAACAAAATTAACTGCCTCAAGATTCTCAACTATAGATCTCGGTCCTCTTATCACTATATTTACGGTCTCGCCCTCAGTTACATCATATACTCCGCCGTTATCAATGATTACCTTGCCATTGACCATTTCAACCGGAATATCATAAATGGTCTTCGTAATGAGCGAATCCTCAACATTCATAACCACAAACCAAAGTACAAATGCGAGAGTAAGTGATAAAAGCTTCAGGCCCATATGATCAAATATAAAACTCTTTATTTTACTGCGCATTCTTCTTACCTCCTAACTTAAGAACCTTCGTTCCGGAGGTTTTATCTTCCTTTACGGTCTGAATTTTTGTAAGCTGTTTTCTGAGTCCATCCTCATCAAGATCCTGATAAAGGACTCCCTTATAAGCAACTGTGATACCGCCTGTTTCTTCCGATACGATTATCGTCATACAGTCAGTAGACTCACTTATTCCAAGACCTGCTCTATGTCTGGTACCCAGTATCTTATCCACATCATGTCTGTCCGTAAGCGGAAGGTAACATGTTGCTGCAACTACTCTGTTATCCTTGATGATCACGGCACCATCATGAAGTGGTGTATTCTTTTCAAATATATTGATAAGCAGCTGGTGTGATATAGATGCATCAACTGCTATTCCTGTATTGATATATTCACCAAGCGGTGTTTCATGCTCTATAACAATAAGTGCGCCTGTCTTATCCTTAGACAGAAGAACACAGGTTTTTACAAGCTCATATATAGATTTGTCACTAAGACTTGATTCGGCATTTCTTTTGCCGTCAAATGAGATAAAACGGGAAATGATTTTCTTTCTTCCCAGCTCATCCAGAGCCCTTCTAAGTTCAGGCTGGAACAGAATTATGATAGCAACAAGGAATACATTTATCAGATTCCTTGCAATCCAGAGAATCGTATTGAATCTGAATATAACCGCTATAACCAGAAAGAGAGCCACCACAAGAACACCCTTTAGAAGTGTCCATGCGCGACTCGTTTTTATCCATAAAAGAACATGATATAAAACATATGCAATTATGATTATATCAAGCACATCCGACCAGCCGATATCAGGAAAATAGATACCGCTGAACTGAGACTTGATAATATTCCATATATTATCCATTTTTCTCTTTCTTTTCTGAATCAAACTTCGGTACAGCCTTCACATAATAGAAGTAATCATCATCCTCAAACTGTACCCTCTCTGTATGTTGATAGTCAAGTAATCCCTGACCACATCTGATTACAAAGCCAATCAGAATACCTATGATGCTTCCCACCATAACTGTACCCATAGGAACGTCCTGTCCCAGAATATAACCGGCAAGAATAGCAGCAAATATATTAATAACAACGCCTGCTCCGATAGCTACATAAATAGCATATGGATAGCTGAACTTTGCAAGCAGCGCAATAACCAGAACAGTTATTGCAAAAATAATCATTGCAGCAAACATTTCCTTATTATGCAGAAGGACATGTGACAGCTTCTGAAAAGCTTCTATTTCTTTTTCTATATCATCTGTAGCAAGAAGTCCCGATACATCTTCAATACACTGAGAATAGAAGTAAAGAACCACTCCCATTACTGCAGGTACGACACCGCCGAGTCCTGCTATAAGTGCAACCGCTATAGGAGCTGCATAAGGAATTCCGATAACATAGAAAAGCGGTACAATGAACATAGCATAAGCATAATTCGGGAAAAATCTGATATAAACACAATACATGATTATATACAGTACGACAAAGATTGCACCGGCTTCCAGTGAAACTGAAAACGAATGTAATGCTATAAGAATTCCGGCTGCAAGAAACATAAATGCATCAGGAAGCAGTGCTGTAAGAACAGCCAGAAGTATTGTTACTTCCGTCTTTGATCCAAGATCGGAATAATGGAATAATTTCTGAAGAGACATAAATACTAACAGGGACCATATAAATCTGAATATAGGATTCGCTATCTCATCCTGTTTTCTTAAAAATGCCCTTATATCATTTTTTATCTTTAAAATGCCTGTCATTGTATAGGTCCCTCCATGTCATTTGTATCTTCCGTATAATTCATAATCGGTGTAGGATTTTTAAACTCCGGTATATCTATATCCTCAAAAGAATTAATAGCTTCAGGATCACGAGGCCTTGCTTTCGGAGCCGGTTCACTGATTTCTTCGAACAGATCATCCATATCTCCACCGATTCCGGAATATACTTTAACCTTCCCTTTTACTACCTGATCATGAGCTTCGTCTTTTTCATACAGCTTGATAAGCTTGCTGAGATCACGATTATACTTTATTATTCGCTTCTTAGCTTTTACATATTTAAAATTATAGACTATAAATGCATAAATATAGAATACAACCATTGCAGCTACATATCCGGCCATAAGACGGGATATAGTTTTGAAATAGTCCATGTTATTCAGGTTGTTTAACACATCCTGGAAATTAATAAGAACATAAACTGCAACGCAAAGCCAGTAGCATACCGTAGTAGCCACAAGAGTTTTAAGACATCCATACTTTGCATAGTCTTCCTTATAGAATTTGCTCATTGCCAGATCATTAATATCCTCATTTTTTTCATATATGGATATTCTGGTCATCAGCTTTATCTTTTCTTCATCAAGCATGTTGAAAAATACTCCTTAAATAAAGTTAACCTTCATATGTATCAATAAGCTCAAGTGAATGATCCTTTATCTGCCTCTTGCATAACTCAACAAATGCATCAAGAGGCACACCATTCATCTGCTTATTTCCTCTTACATTTACGGATACTGTTCTTTCTTCCGCCTCTTTATCTCCGAGAATAAGGATATATGGCTCCTTAAACTTCTTGAAGCCTTTTATCTTTGTCTTCATATTCTCATCTGAATAATCAGCCTCTACACGAACACCTGCATCCTTTAATATCTCAACAACTTCCTTAGCATACTCATTATGTTCAGGACGGATAGGAACAACACCTACCTGATATGGTGACATCCAGAACGGGAATACGCCCTTGAAGTTCTCAATAAGTATACCTATAAATCTTTCAAAAGAACCAAAGATTGCTCTATGGATCATAACAGGTCTCTTCTGTGATCCGTCTGCTGCTACGTATCTCAGATCAAAATTCAGCGGAAGCTGGAAATCGAGCTGGATAGTACCCATCTGCCATTCACGGCCGATGCAGTCCTTCATCTTAAGGTCGATCTTAGGACCATAGAAAGCTCCGTCACCTTCGTTGATCTCATATCCGCCTTCACCGTACTTCTTATCAAGAATTCTCTTAAGAGAAGCCTCAGCCTCATCCCAGAGTTCGGGTGCTCCCATAAAATCATCCGGTCTGGTAGAAAGCTCAGCAGCATATGTAAGACCAAATGTCTCATAGATATATTTTGCGATATCCATGATATCACCGATCTCATCCTCGATCATTTCCTCTGTAAGGAAAGTATGATCATCATCCTGATGGAACATCTGTACACGGAAGAGTCCGTTTAACTCACCACTCTTCTCACGTCTGTGAATTACCTGAGTCTCACTGTAACGGATAGGAAGCTCTTTATAGCTGTGAAGTCCGTTCTTATAAACATTAATAGCATTAGGACAGTTCATAGGCTTTACAGCGTACTGAACATCTGTATCTATAACTTCCTCATCTGTTTCTTCATCTACATTTGCAGTAGTAATAAGGAACATGTTCTCTTTATAATGTCCCCAGTGACCTGAAGTCTCCCAAAGTCTCTTATGGTTAAGAACAGGAGCAAGTATCTCCTGATAACCATGTCTTTCATGAAGATCTCTCCAGAACTGAAGGATTGCATTATACATCTTGAATCCTCTTGGAAGCCAGTAAGGCATACCCGGAGCACTCTCATCAAACATGAAGAGCTCCTGCTCAGGTCCGATCTTCTTATGATCTCTCTCCATAGCCTCTTTTACAAAATCAAGATGTTCCTTAAGCTCCTGCTTAGAAGGAAATGCATACATATATATACGCTGGAGCTGATCATTCTTCTCATCACCTCTCCAGTATGAACCTGATGCTGACTTAACCTTGAATGCAGTATTCATAAGTTCCTGGGAATTCTCGATATGAGGTCCACGACATAGATCGACAAAATCATCACCTGTATAATATACAGTGATTCTTTCATCCTCAGGAAGATCAACGATAAGTTCTTCCTTATATTTCTGACCCTTAAATATTTCCAGCGCCTCTGCTTTACTTACTTCCTTACAAACCCAGTCCTCGCGACGCTTCAATATCTCACGCATCTTATCCTCTATGGTTTTGTAATCATCAGTAGTAATAGCTCTTGGCAGCATAAAATCATAATAGAAACCGTCATCAATCTGGGGTCCGATTGCAATCTGAACGTTTTCCTTACCAAATATTTCCATAACAGCCTTTGCCATAATATGTGCAAGGGAATGTCTGTAAACGCTTAAAAAGTATTCCTTCTTTTCGTCCTTATCCATGTTAGTTCTCCTTATGTTTATATCATAATGTGGGTTGTATAAACTCTTTGGGGCACCCACGTCATTTTATTATACTCCATAATCCCTTCTTTGTCACATTTCTTTTTATTCAGGCATAAATTTCTTGACATACTAAAAAAATAATACTATCATTTATGCCAGTTAAGCATATCTAACTTTAAAAATGAAAGGTCGAAGAAAATGAATATATCTTCAATCATTGCCCTGATAATTATACTTATACTGGTAATTACAGCATCTGTTTATCTCCGCAGACACGGTACCTGCGGCGCGTGCCCGGATGCCGGAAACTGTAAAGGTCATTGTAATAAGGATTTCAAAAAAGATCCCGATTACAAAGAAAAAATGGAGCTGATAGACGAAATAATGCAGAAGCATCAATAAAAGATGACAATTTTTCACCTGATGAAAAACTGTCATCTTTTTACGTCCCATGACAAATTTTAGTATTGATATACAAAAAAGCCTTCTTTCATTTCTTCATTATAAAGGCCGTAATACTTAAGAGTAGGATCAGAGCTTATATCTCCTACCACACCACGTCCCCAGCCTATAAAGTCTTCGCTTAGTTCTGAGGTAGGCTTGCCCGGCAGATACAGGTAAAATGTCTTTCCGCCTTCTATGCCATAAGGTTCTGAATATACATAACGGATCTCATCCAGTATCTCATCGGTTCCCGGATTCTTTTCTGTATTATAATAATCCAGTTCCATTTTATAGGTATAGTCATCTATCTTGGTGATATTCTTGAACTTACCATCAAAATTGCTGACATAAACAGTTCCGTTAGGATATCCGTCACCTGTATCACCCATATCCGAATCATGATAATTTCCGGCAAAGATTCCGTTCTTATCTACGGCAAGTGATGTGCCCCAGGCACCCGCTCCACTGGCAAAAACAAATCCCATTGTAGTATCTATAGGAAGCTGTACTTCAGATGAGCCGCTGTCCTGTGGCTGTGACTGTGACTGCTCACCACTATCAGAACCCTTCAGTTTTGCAGTAGCTTCATCAAGAGTAAGACTTACGCAGCCTTTACTTGATGCAAGATTAGCTATATCCTCACCCTCAGATACCATGAGCATGCATTCAATGGCATCCTGTTTTTTATTTACATAGGATTCGAATTTTTCTTCGCTTATCTCTTTATCTTTCTTCTTATATGTAACATTCATTCCGGAATAATCTTCATTTGGGTAAGCACTTCTTACATATTCCTTACCCTTCTTATAATTACCGGTTTCATCATCTTTAGATACTGTATAGAAGATTTCTTCAGAACCCTCATCTGTGACTGAATGATATACAAATATGCCTGCACCGTCCTTAAGCTTCCCTATATAGAACACCGAACCACCGGCAACTTCCACATCTATCTGAGTATACTCGTAAAGCTGTTTTACGGCATTATTCTCATATCCATATATGCTGAAGCCTGCAGCATATTCGTTTTCAGCCTCCATGAAGATAAGCTCAGGAGTTCCGTCTCCGTCTATATCCTCTATGGCTATCGGAGAATTAGCATTGGAATTATATCCTAACTGCCACTTATAATTATTTATCTTATCTGCATGTTCGGAAAGCAGATTCAGATACGCATCCTTAACAGCTTTCTGTGGATCCGCCTCTGTTGCCGCCTCCGTGGTGCTTTCAGTTGTGACCTCTGTTTCTGTCTGTGCTTCTGTAACTTCAGTTGTGCTCTCAGTTGCCTCAGTTGTTACTTCTTCAGTAGTCAGTTCTTCTGAAGTAATATTCGCATTTTCCTGTGCACTTCTGGCAGTCTTTATATATTTGTTAAAAGATTTTCTGAATATGATCACCGTAGGTATCGCCATAAGAATAACTATGCCGATAACAGCCGCTATTATGCCAATGATCACTCCGGTGGACATTTTCTTTTTAGGCGACGCCTGACTTTGCTGCTTGTATGAAGACTGCTGATATTCAGACTGTTGGTTCATCGGCTGTTGATTTACAGGCTGTTGATATGCAAGCTGCTGATTTACAGATTGCGGACTTGTAAGCTGCTGGCTTACAGGCTGCTGAGCTGCAGGCTGCTGGCTTACAGGCTGCTGACTCACAGGCTGCTGATCCGGCCGGATCGCCTTAGCACCGCATCTGGGACAGAATGCCATGGATTCATCTAATTTATTTCCACATATATTACAGTACATACGCCTTCTCCTTTTTTACTAAATCATTTTTCTTGTACGCCTGATCAGTTCATCAGACGGTACATCTCCTCTGAAACGAACCCTGTAATAATCATCAAATACTTCATCAAGCTCAGTTCTCAGATTATCATCGGTTATCACCTTAAGATAATCCTTTATCGAATCAACACTTTCACCTTCCGGAAGCAGCTTATCCAGTTTCCGGAACATGTGTTTCATATTTTCTTTCAGCTTATCCTCAGGTTTCATTCGCATATAGATATATAATCTTGCCAGCTTATATACCAGAATTATAGTAAGGATAAAACCAATCATAATAAGTATATATCGTCCAAACTTAATTATAAGCTCTCGATAGAACTTTTTCTTTACCTGCTTATCACGGTCTGCACGGTTTTCTGCATTACCTGATGAAGCTTCCTCGTAATTTGCCGGAAAATGTTGTCTATAATACTCATCATAATAGTAGCCATCAGGTATATACAGTTCCTGACTGCTTTTTATGATTGAGTCTTCCATATCTTTTGCTTCAAGCCCCCAGGTAGCTCCTTCTGCTCTTTCCATTATCCTGGTTGGTTCCATTCTTACCCAGCCTATACCGGATATATATGCTTCAGCCCAGGAATGTGCAGAGCTGCCCATTATATGTTCGATTATTCCGTCACCGGCTTCAGGTCTCAGGTATCCATTTACATATCTGGAAGGAATGCCGCAGGCACGCAGCATAACTACCATGGCAGAAGCATAATGCACACAGTATCCTTCTCCCGCATCAAACAGAAAGCTTTCTACGTAATTATCCTTATTCCTGAGATCTACACTTGTGCTGTACTCATAACCTCTAAGGAAGCTTTCAATCTTTTTAGCTTTTTCATAGTCGCTATGTGAATCCTTAACAACTTCGGCGGTGAGTTCCTCTATCCTCGGCGTAAGCATCGTTTTGTCAAGATAATCATTAAGCCATGCTCTGTCACCTGAAAAGTAGCTTACCGCATCATTATACTCTTTTTCCGACATGAATGTTTTTATATCCACATTATATAACTCTTTGACGTATTTTTGAATAGTGTCATAAGATTCATATTCTCCGCCGCCCTTAGCTACCACAGCAAGAAAATACGGACTTCCGTAATCAACAGCCATATAATGAGCTATATATGAAAAACCTTTTCTGTGTTTTTTATTCTTGTCTCTTTCATCAATATCTGTATATAAGAGTTTTTCAGGAAAAATGATATCTTCAGTATGCAGATATCTGTAGGATATTTGCATATTTTCCATTTTCGAAAAACAGGATGCCTCACTTTTATTAACACCTGCCGAGTAAAGCGCATTTATAAATTCCACAAACCATTTATTATCCAACTCATCCTGAGTAGCCTTGTTTGACAGACCTTCAGGACTTATCTTCTTAAATACAGAACCTGTAAGATATTTCCCCCGGCTTTTTCCGATGCCCTCCAGCATAAGCTCTTCTTTGCTCTTTCCGTTTATGCCGCCGAGAAGCTTTCCATTTCCCGAGTAACCTTTTCTGCCTACATTGAAGCTGGAAAAGCCTTCTATAAAGTACTCCGTTTCATCCCTCATCTTATGAGAGCTCTCTATTGCCAGGGTAATAGATTTTCTAATCAGGCTCCACCGTATCGGATCATCTCTCGTGGGAAGAAAAAGCGCTATTATTCCAATAAAAAGAATAATAAAGGCAGGATACTCTGACATACTGTCCGTAATTTTAATTAATGCATAAAGCGCCGACACAAGCAGTGCTACAACTACCACCTTCCCCGGTTTCCCTGAAGTGAGCCACAGAACAAGCATCAGAACCGACAAGATGGTCCAGCCGAATCTGTCAATCTTATCAAATCTGAAAAAATAGAAAATGACAGAGAATAAAAGCGCCGCAAGAATATTAATGCTGAGCACTATATCTCTGAAAATCACTATCAGCAGCGCAGCACTGAGTAATTCGATAATGATACTGTATTTGTCTTTATCATATATCACAAATATCAGTCTCATCATAAAGAACATCAGCATATAGCACCAGAAAAAGAGCCGGTCAAACTTAATCACACCGGTAGAAAGAATAAACTCCATAGCCACGATTACCATACAGGTAAAGAACATCATGGACTGAGAATAAAAGTAAGTTTTCTTTCTTAGTTCTGACATAAAACAAGATCCTTTTCTTTAAATACAATCTTCCTTGAAGAAGATCTTCCCACAGCCTGCGCGAGTCCATCCTCTTCTTCGGCTGCCTTCTTGGACATTATCCTTTTAATAACCTCATAATATGCTTTCTGGAAGCTGTCGTAATTATCGATAATGAACCGTCTGACTTCCATGTCATAATAGACAATTTCAAGCGGCTTTTTATTCTTTGCAAAATAATTCATTATCGAAACTATATATTCCAGGAAATAATCTCTTTTCTTCATACTCTCTTCACTTCCGTCCATGCTGTCCTTTATGATGATCAGACTCAGCATCTGGGAAGATTTGTATTCGGGGATTCTGACCAGAAGATTCCTTGTTCTTGCATAACTCTTCCAGTGAATCATGCTCATTCTGTCCCCATAGGTATATTTACGGATATCATTTCCAAGATAGTCCTCATCACTGTTTACCGTGATTCTTCCGGACCTGTAATTCATATCCGAATAAGCCCTGTTCAGATCCGTTTCCGCAACATCGGAAACTGCAGGAAGTACGATCGCTCTAAGAGGAGTACTTACCCTGTAACTGAGTTCAATGATCTTAAATGGATCTCTTATCTTAACACCGGTTATACCCACTTCATGATCACCGGCATATCTGCAGGCCAGCTCATTATTTAGTTTTAATACTTCGTGGGGGAACAGGCTGAACAGTCTGTCTGAAAAATCTTCTTCATATTCAGAAACTATATTTTCCCAGACAAAGGAGATAGAGCCAATGGGAAGAAATCCGTTATTCTCAAGTATTATCCTATACTCTCTGATAGTTCCCTTCCTGAACATTCTTTCATCCAGCTCCTGTGAAAGTCTGAGGGAATATACCATATAGATCATGTAAAAAAATGTAAGGGGAATATATAATAAAACTCCATAGAAAAAGACATAGGAAAAAGTGCCTCCCTGATTACTTACGATGATCACTGAAGCTATAAGCAGCACAACATAAATAATCACACGAAGATATTTTCTATGTCTGTTAAATGATATATTTATTTTTCTGTCATTAGTTAAGTCATTATCATTACTCATTTAGGTCTCGCGGTTTTTTCTAACACTTCCGTAATAAGCTGACGTCCTGTATATTTATTCATAAGAGCCTGTGTGGTCAGGACCATCCTGTGTGGAAGAACAAGCTTCACCATCTTAATAACATCTTCCGGTATAACATAGTCTCTTCCCATGATATAAGCCTGAGCCTTGGAAGATATCAGAAGATCAAGTCCCGCTCTCGGACTTAGTCCGTATTCCAGTTCAGACAGATTCCTGGTTTTTTCAACTACCGTAAGAGCATACTCTATTATCTCGTCAGTTATTATTACCTTTCTGACTTCTTCACGCATATTAATAACTTCTTCAGCTGTAAGGACGGGCTTTACTTCTTCATCCAGTACCCCATCCAGATATTTCTTTGCCAGAAGTTTTTGATTATCCATATCGGGATAACCTATAGAAAGCTTCATAAGAAATCTGTCCAACTCCGCCTCCGGAAGAGGATAGGTTCCTATATGTTCAGCCGGATTCTCGGTAGCTATAACCATGAAAGGATCCTTAAGAGGAAATGTCTGTCCATCGATGGTAACCTGTTTTTCTTCCATAGCTTCCAGCAGAGCTGACTGGGTCTTCGGCGAAGCCCTGTTTATCTCATCTGCTATTACTATCTGATTATGGATCGGTCCCTTTACTATTCTGAAATCAGAAGTCTCTGCATCAAAGACCGAAACTCCGATAATATCCGAAGGAAGCGTATCCGGTGTAAACTAGATTCTTGCAAGACTTACATCAACAGACTTTGCAAGAAGCTTTGCAAGGGTGGTCTTTCCCACTCCCGGTACATCCTCTATCAAAAGATGTCCTCCGGACAGAAGAGCTATGATTACATTTTCCACCACTTCTTCTTTTCCTACAAAGCCGTTAAATATATTGTCTTTTAATTTCTGTATATTCTCGTTCATAAAAAACCTGTTTAAATCTTTATAACTAATTAGCCACTATAACCGATGCAGTTCTGAGAACCTTTCCTTTATACATATATCCCGCCTGCATAACCTGTTTTACTGTATTATCCGGAAGTTCAACATCTGATACATGAGCCACCGCTGTCTGGGTATTGTAATCAAATGGTTCACCCTCGCCGGTTATGACGGTAACCTCATTATCAAGCAGAATCTGAATCGCCTTATTATAGGTTTTGATTATTCCCTGGATATATGGATTATCTTCATCCTTGGAATACTTAACAGCATATTCAAGGTCATCTACTATAGGAAGCATACGTGTAATAATTTCTTCAGCACTAACCTTGGTTGTTGTAACTTCTTCTTCGAAATTAATATCATTCGGAATCCTGAATTTCAGCTCATTTTCACCAAGTACGGCTCTGATACTAAGCTCCATCTTCCTGGTATCGCCGACTCTGAGACGGATCTTAACCGGTTTTCTGTAAAGAAGCTCAGCCTTCTCCTTAGATGCCTTAAGTCTGCATATCTCCACAAAGCTTCTGGTTTTTCTCTCATACAGTCTTATATCATCATATGGCTTCTCTGTTTCAGGATACTTCTCTATCTCAATCTCTTCATCGCAGGGAATCACATGATCGCCCTCAATCATCGGGATCATCTCTCCGTTTATACTCACAAATACCTCATATGGTGAAAGAGTATCGATGGCATTCAGTCCCTGGAACGCCGGTCTTCCTTCAAGCATTCCGCATATGATACCAGTTCCTTCTATGATGGACTGACTCTCTATCATTTTATATTCGATATTTCTATTGTAAAATGTATTCGAGGTACTGATATAACTCTTGAGTGCCTGATCAAAATTCAGACATCTCTCCATAGTACCTGAGCATAAAACTATCGGTGCTTCGGTTAGATCGAAAAGTCTGTTGCTGGCAGAGCTTATGAACGCCGCCTTATAAAGAGAGGTACCATTCCATCTTCCGGCTATATAAGTATCCTCATGATCTATGGAGCCCTCCTCCATATAGTACTGAGCCACACAGAGTTTTGCCGGTGAAGCAAATGCCATCAGCACCGGTCCCGTTGCTCCATACTCTACATATGAATAATAAGCCATAGCCATGGTTTCGGTTACAGTCTTTACAACCTCTATACCACATTCCTCAGCCTGTCTGTATAGATTCTCTATTTCCTTAAGACCGGTATCATCAGAGACACAAAAAACAAGCCTGTATTCACTCAGCCCCATTTTCTCCTTTATGCATTCATCTATTACTTCTAATGCTTTCTTCAAAGCGAAATCATTCGCGATGATATTCAGCCTTTTTATATCCGATGGAAGATCAAGTGCAGCAGTGCTTACGGACTCGTCATCACAGATAGACAGTCTTATCTGTCTTTCCCAGAAATGTACCCCGATAATACTTTTCATATTCTCCACTCCTCGTTTTTATACAACATATAGTGTTATTCTAACACAAATACCTATATAAAGCCACAATACTTTGCATTAAAAAATAATATCTTTTATTTTTTTACAAAACCATATATACTACTGTGTGAATTTGAAAAAAGAAATGAGGATATATTAATGGAAGACTACATCATAAAAGGTCTTGCTGCCGGGAATGAAATCAGATTTCTGGCTGCTTATACAAGAGCATCAGTAGAAGAAGCCCGCAGGATACACAACACCAGTCCACTTTGCAGTGCAGCACTGGGAAGACTTCTCACAGGCGGAGCCTTAATGGGTGCCATGTGCAAAAACGAATCAGACGTACTCACACTTAAAGTTGCCGGCGACGGTCCCATCAAAAGCATAACCGTAACCGCCGATGCTGCTTCAAATGTAAAAGGTATAATATATAACAATTCCGTGGATCTTCCACTTAAAGATAATGGACATCTTGATGTAGGAGGCGGTATTGGTAACGGTATACTCACCGTTATAAGAGATGAAGGCGTAAGTGAGCCATATGTCGGACAGACAAGTCTCGTTACAGGCGAGATCGGCGAGGATCTTACCTACTATTTTTCTGAAAGTGAACAGATACCTACCTCAGTGGGACTGGGCGTTCTTATAGACAAGGATCTCAGCATAAAGCATGCCGGTGGATTCATCATTCAGATGCTGCCCTTCTCTTCGGAAGCCACCGTTACAAAGCTTGAAAAAAGATTATCTGAGATTTCTTCAGTAACTGACTTCTTTAATTCAGGAAAATCTCCTGAAGATATGATGCGAAGCATCCTGGGAGAAGAGGTATTCGGAGAAGATATTTCCATAGAAGAAACAAGACCTACTGCCTATCATTGTAACTGCAGCCGTGAAAGAGTTACAAAAGCTCTGATAAGCATAGGTAAAAAAGAACTTAAGTCTATGATAGACGACAACAAACCAGTTAATCTGCACTGCGATTTCTGCAATACCGATTACGAATTCTCAATACCTGAGATACAATATATATATGATCATTCATAAGAAAATGTCTTTAGGCTTCGGAGTTTTTTCTCCGGAGCTTTTCTTCATGTTCTCTTTTGGAAAATACGCAGCCACAATAATCCTGTCTGTATAGTCCGTACTCCTGGGAAAGCTCAATGGATCTTTTATATCCATTCTTTTTCTTGAAATCACTGAACAAAAATACAGGACAGTCCCCCTCAGACTCTTCCCTTAGCTGAAGCTCAAGCTCCATACCTATCTCATTTATCCACTGAGCATTTTTATATGGACTTATTGAAAGGGTCGTAGAAAAATAATCGTATCCATTTTCTTTGGCATAACGGGCAGTTTTACTCAGTCTCAGTTTATAGCAGTCATAGCATCTCTCACCTCTTTCAGGAAGATGTTCCCTGCCCTTTGCCATCTCGTAAAAGACTTCCGGTTCATAACCGCCATCCACTATTTTGACATCATGTGCAAATTCTGCCATCTTGGTCAGCTTATCCAGTTCATCCAGTCTTTTTACATATTCCTCATTCTCATCAATATTGGGATTATAGAAATAAACCGTTATATCAAAATAATCGGCCAGCACCTCCAGACAATGGGAACTGCAGGGGGCACAACAGGCCTGAATAAGCAGACTTGGACGAGTTTTTTCCTCTGACACCTTATTTAATTGTGTTTCGAATCGGTTATAATAGTTTTCCACTTAAAAAATCCTCTATTTTTTTGTCAAATGTTACAGTTTTGTCTATTTTTAACAGTTGACTTTGTGCATATTTTACCATATACTTAAATCAGATAATAAAAAGTGAAGGAGGTTTTGACATGACTGTTGAACAAGCAATCAAAAAATATAAGTTGGAGCCGGTTAATGTATATACTGCAAAAGTCAAAGCCCAGGAGCTTAATGTTGATGAAGTATTATACATGAATGTACAAAAGAATAAATATGCCTATATTATTCGTGATGGATCACGAGGTATGGTTCTTTATAAAGACGAAAAAAGTATATACACCAAGATGTATAAAGGTCTTAAGATGATTCCTCTCGATCCGTGATTGGGGTGTTTACAATATTTTAAAGCAGGTGCTAAGAAGCACCTGCTTTTTCCTTTATAAGAAACACTTTACCTTATATACTGTCTTAAAATGATCTATACACTTATCATTAAGATCTAAAAGAGTTATGGTCTTATTATCTCCCTCGCCTGTATAAACAGCTACTATCTTTCCGTCCTCTTCCTTTGCAAGATATTTGTTTACCTTGATCTTATTCAGGGAAAGATCATTCTTTACACTTTCTGCTGAAGCATATTCCACTCTTGTTACATTTGAAGCCTCTATCTCCTTCATAAGCTTACGGCGCTTCTTTGACATTATCTTGGCAATCTCAATATCACCGTTGGTTATTATATATTCGTATTCTATACTTGTATTATCTTTTGCAAATACACCAGCAACTATTCCTATAGCAAGAATAAAGAATCCGATGGGAGGAAAAAGCAGCATAAGTACCAGTCCCAGGATTGCTATCAGAACTGATAAAACAAGAACAGCTATTGCTCCAGCCCCTGTTTTTCCTTTTATAATTCTTTCATCATATCTGTCCATTATATATCTCCTTTTTCAAGTAATGCATTTAATTCTCAAGCAAAGCTATTGACTGGCAGGTTATACCAAGTCCTTCTCCG
>JAFWSY010000123.1 GCA_017519155.1 Eubacterium sp. | reverse complement strand
TTTTTGTATCGTAGCTTCATTTATTCCTGATAGTTTTGCCAGTTCTCTCCGAGTAAGGCAGCGACATTTTCTGATATTTTTTATATTAATTCCTACATCATCACTAAGAATTATTGTCATTGTTCCACCTCTTAAGTTTTTTCACCTCTTCATCCCTTTCCGGATCTGTATTCCTTTTTTTATAAACCTCTACTATATCAAGCAAATCTGCCCGTCCCTTTTCATCCAAAATATAAAACCCTCTTATAAGCTGATCTACATCCGAAATCCAGTCCTTCCCAAATAAACGAAAAAGCGGAAACAATTTCTCTACCATATATCTTTCTAATTCTGTTTTAAAATCTCCCGAATCAAGATATACATCCTCTAATTCTTCCAGATGTTCGTATAAAAGCGATTTCTGACTATTATCTTCAGACAATGTTAAAGCCAATATATCCTTTACATCAAATTCTTTATTATACTGAAGATAATTAAGAATCATCTGACGCAGATATTCTGGAAACTCATCCCTACCATTATCATTGACATCCATTTCCAATGTAACTAAAGCTGATTTGTTCATAATCTATCTCTACTCCCATATATGTGTTAATTTCCATTCAGTATATTCCGTTTCCGATATCTCTCCTTTTTTCAGTTTGTTTTTAACCGACTGCCACTCTTTAAGAGCTTTCTTGATGCATGTTGAAGTGTTATTCACAAAAGATTCAGCTCCTGAAGATTTTAAGATATAATCCGGTGATACATCTTCAAGCCAGAGAAGAATATAAACAATATCCATCGGATCCTTGAAATCATAGCTCTTAATCATTGCCTCATTTATTTTCAAAACCTCAGCCATCTTCTCAACTCTGTCATCCTTTGGATTTCTTGTACCTCTCTCATACCTGCAAATTCTGTTTCTTCGCCTTCCCGGAGACATTTCTATCTTCTCTCCAAGTTCTTCCTGAGTCATATGTCTGAATTGTCTTACAAAAGCAATTCTTGCACCTTGTGATAAATCTCTAAGCACTGGCTTAGTATAAAATACTGGCATATAAAAATCCTCCTTTGTTCACTTCTGTTCAACTTGAACAGAAGTTATTTACATCCATATAAATCATGATTAACCTCAGCAGAATAAAAATTATCAATCGTCAAAGATGCATTGTATAAGGTTGTCAGCAGATAATTTTTAATATTATGCACCTTAGTTGTATTCTCCTTGAGGCATCCTAATATGTATTCCATAGATGAAAAATCCAGCTTTTCAAATCTTGACCTTACTATTTCCCTTGGCTTATCTTCCTTCCCTATTCTTACAGTATCAGAATTAGAAACGATTACATCCACCATAATCTCAATCATTTCATCTATACGTTTCTTGTCCACGGGATGTGCAGCCACAAGATCATCATAAGATATATTGTCTTTGATTAACCATGTGGTAACAACCATCTCATCCATCAGTTTTTGTGAGTTGATTTGCATGTTATTTACATTTTTAACTGAACGCCCCTCCGGATTAGATATGATATGATTGGTCTCTCTTAAATTGTTATAATTAGAATCGTTATAACTAGTATTATTATCTTTTGTGTCGGTTTTATCGACTTCTTGAAGTCTGTTTTCCCTACTTCTTGAAGTCTGCTTTTCCGACTTCTTAAAGTCTGCTTTTCCGACCTCTTGAAGTCGACATTTCCGACCTCTTGAAGTCGATTTTTCCGACTTCTTGAAGTCGACATTTCCGACTTCTGTGGATTTATGCGGATTTGCAGACTCTTTTTCATCATTTTTTTCTTTGTTTTCAATCTCATTTTCATCCTGAATCCGTTCTATGCCGACGAAATTCTTAACATAGATTATGTCTGCTAATCCAAGTCCTCGTCTAACTTTTTCGATAAGACCAATGCCTTTACCAGCATCAAGCTCAGCTAATGTCTTCATAGCTTTATCTCTGCCACATCCCAAATCCTCTGATATCTGATCTATTGTATAAATAATATATGTCCTGTCCTCATTATCCTGCCATTCATTCATAATAGACAGAGACATTCTGTCAAGCATTAGTCCATAGAGTATCTTGGCATCACTGGATAATCTTGAAAAACGTTTATCTTTTATAAGCATCTTAGGTATCCTATAAAAAGTGAATTGATCGGCTTCTTTACCGTAGTAATACTCGAATATAAGCTTTTCACTCATGCCTTTACTCCTCTCCAGACTTCCATTTCTCCAAGAGCCTTAGTATAATCTCTGTAATATCATCCTCAGTATATTCATCTGAGAAGAAGGTGTTTATCTTATCTGCTTTGATAGTAATATTTCTCTTCTTAGGCTTGATTGTTCCAATAAGAACCGCCTTTATAGCCATAATATCGAATTTATCACTCTGACTTAATGCCTTAATCTCTGCAGCCTGAATCATGGAAGGATATATACTAAGCTCCCATATTAAATCATATAGAATATTCTGCTCTTCTGAAGTAAGAAATGATATATCTACTGCCTGAGCCATTCCAAGTTTTTTTGTATCCACAAGTTCGAGAAAATCGTCATTCAGTCTTGATATCCATATATATCTCTGAATCTTACTTCTTGATTCACCTGCCTCATCACTCATTAACTCTAAACTATCTCCATCACCGGAAGATCCCTGATGTCTTAAAGCATCATATTTCATCGCATAAGCTTTTGCCTTTTCACTCGGAAGTATCTCTTCTCTCTGAAGATTACTATCTACCATAACGATAGTAGCTTCATCATCGGTCAGATTCCGGACAAATACCGGCATAGTTTTAAGACCTGCAAGCTCAGATGCATGTTTTCTTCTGTGTCCTGATACAATCTCATAGCCACCTTTAATTCGTGGTCTGACTATCCCTGGAACGATTACTCCATATTTTTTTATACTTTCGACAGTCTCATCCATCTTCTCATCATCAACAACCCTAAAAGGATGTCCTACAAATTCATGTAAATCAGAAAGAGATACATCTATAATCTCTTCCTTCGTTGAATCCACATCTTTAATATGCTCTGAATTACCAAAAAGACTACTTACATCTGTCAATTTTACTTTAGTGGCACTCGATTTCTTAGACATTTGCAAGCACCTCCCTTGTAAGATTCTCATAAGCTATTGCCACCTTACCATTGGGATCATGCTTATATATGCTTATACCTTCTGCTGTGCTTTCTTCCGCTCTGACAGATTTTGGTATCATACTCTTAAATATATGGATAGCGTTGCCATAATTCTCTTTCAGAAGCTCAATTATATCTTTGGAGAACCTTGTGCGTTCATCCACCATACTAATCAGGATGCCATCCACACCGAGACTTGGATTCAGATGCTTTTTAACCATCGAAATACTCTTTATAAGCTGTTCTAATCCTTTTATCGGTAAATAGGAAGCCTGCACAGGAATAATGACCGAATCAGCCGCCGTGAGGGCATTTACAGTTATCATTCCAAGGCTTGGCATACAATCAATTAGTATAAAATCGAAGTATTCGCGCTGCATATCTACATATTCTTTTAAGATATACTCTCTTCTCATAACATTCGACATTGATACTTCAAGAGCCGATAATTCAATATTACAAGGCATAAGATATATACCTTCCTCATGAACCAGTAGTCCCTCATTACGATTAACTTCTTCATCTTCAATGATTCTTTCCAGAATCGTAGGTAGCGTGACTTCCATACTGTCAGGATTTCTAAAACCAAGGCTTGCTGTAAGAGATCCTTGTCCATCTGCATCTATTAAGAGAACCTTCTTACCGAGGCTTGCCAGACCTATACCAATATTCTCTGTACTTGTTGACTTTGTCACTCCACCTTTTTGATTAGCAAATGCTATAACTTTACACATAACGTTGTCCCTTCTTTCATCTTTTAGAAAAATGATGAGCCTGAGCCATAATATCTATGATGGCTATCCTCTTGCTGAGGCTTTTTCTCATCATTATTTCTTTTATCCTTGCGATAAATCTCTGTGTATAATCTCTTATACCTATCTGTTCCTTTGTTACTAAAGAATGTGGATGTGTTCTCTACATCAAATCGCTTATCCCTGCTAAGAAGCTTTAAGAACCATCTAATATCATTCTTTGTTCCTTGCAAACGTAACTTTAACATCTTTCCTCCTTACACTAATCATCCATAGACAAAGACTGGGTACAAAACGCTTTTTATTAGCATTAAAAAAGAGGACCAAACAGCCTTATCTTATAGATAAACGACTGTTTACTCCTCTATTATTTCATCTAATCGAATTTAGATATATACATCGACTCTAATTGGTTCAGTTGTCTTAAAATCATAGTACTTATCTGAATGCTCGATAAAGTCTCGCATATCGTCCTCTGTAACCATGATTGTCAGTAAAAACAACCTTTCGTCAATTAGTTCCTTCCTTCCGCAATAGCAGCCTGTGCAGCAGCAAGTCTTGCTACTGGTACACGGAATGGTGAACATGATACATAGTCAAGTCCGATCTTATGGCAGAACTCAACTGATGAAGGATCTCCACCGTGCTCTCCACAGATACCAGCATGAAGTGATGGATTAACTGGCTTACCAAGCTTAAGAGCTGTCTCCATAAGCTTACCAACACCATTCTGATCAAGCTTAGCAAATGGATCATTCTCGAAGATCTTAGCATCATAGTAAGCATCAAGGAACTTACCAGCATCATCTCTTGAGAAACCAAATGTCATCTGTGTAAGGTCGTTTGTACCGAAACAGAAGAAGTCAGCCTCTGTAGCGATCTCATCAGCTGTAAGTGCAGCTCTAGGGATCTCGATCATTGTACCTACTTCATACTTAAGATCAACGCCTGCAGCAGCGATCTCAGCATCAGCTGTCTCAACAACAACCTTCTTAACGAACTTAAGCTCTTTAAGCTCACATGTAAGAGGAATCATGATTTCAGGCTTAACATTCCAATCAGCATGCTCTTTCTGAACTTCGATAGCAGCTCTGATAACAGCCTTTGTCTGCATCTTAGCAATTTCAGGATATGTAACTGCAAGACGGCATCCTCTGTGACCCATCATAGGGTTGAACTCCTTAAGAGACTCAACGATAGCCTTAACCTCATCAAGCGTCTTGCCAAGATCATTAGCAAGCTTGATCTGCTCAGCTTCTTCGTGAGGTACGAACTCATGAAGAGGTGGATCCAGGAATCTGATTGTAACAGGACATCCCTCAAGTGCCTCATAGAGAGCCTTGAAGTCGCTCTGCTGATATGGAAGGATCTTATCAAGAGCCTTCTCTCTTGCTTCTACTGTATCTGCACAGATCATCTCTCTGAATGCAGCAATTCTGTCTTCTTCAAAGAACATATGCTCTGTACGGCAAAGTCCGATACCCTCTGCACCAAGCTCACGAGCCTTCTTAGCATCTGCAGGTGTATCAGCGTTTGTTCTAACCTTAAGCTTTCTGAACTCATCAGCCCAAGCCATGATACGTCCGAACTCACCAGCGATCTGAGCGTCAACTGTAGGGATGATTCCCTGATAGATGTTACCTGTTGTACCATCGATAGAAATCTCTGATCCTTCAACAAACTCTTCACCAGCAAGAGTGAACTTCTTGTTTTCCTCATCCATGTTGATGTCGCCACATCCAGATACACAGCATGTACCCATACCACGAGCAACAACGGCAGCGTGTGATGTCATACCACCACGAACTGTAAGGATACCCTGTGCACTCTTCATACCTGTGATATCTTCTGGAGTTTTCTCAAGTCTTACTAGTACACCCTTCTCTCCTCTAGCAGCCCACTCTACAGCATCATAAGCTG
>JAFWSY010000122.1 GCA_017519155.1 Eubacterium sp. | reverse complement strand
ATCTCTTATCATGTCCATCATGCGGTTCTCATCTATTCCGTTATCTATAAGGATCCTGGAAGCCACACATCCGTCTTCCAGAATAAGTCCCATAAGAATATGCTCAGTTCCAACGTAGTTAAGTTTGAGACTTCTGGCAGTACGCTTTGCAAGCTTAAGTGCATCCGCTGCCATTACCGTAAACTTGGAATCCATATTGTCCGTCCTTTCTGCAATTATAAAGTGTTCTGTCTGTGTAGATACTAAATATCTACTGTATCATTGTCATCTAGTACCCATAGGTATCATAAAGCTTGTCCACAAGTCCATGTATCTCTTCTCTGCTAATTCCCTTACAGATTGCCCTTGCAAGCACTACTGCAAGCTCCGACTGTGCCTCACTTAAAGCCTTCAACTTGTTGATATCTATAGCAATTATCGCGCCACGCCTTCTGTCTATCTTGACAAAACCCTCCTGCTGAAGAATTGAATAGGCCTTATTCACAGTATGCATGTTGATTCCTATAGTCTCGGCAAGCTGCCTTACACTGGGAAGCTGTTCACCTTCCCGAAACTGAGACGTCGCTATCCCTAGTATGATCTGATTACAAAGCTGAACATATATAGCTTCGTCGCTGTTAAAATCTATCTCTATGATCATAAGCGCCTCCTTGTTCTGTGATATTTTCAGTATAACACGTATCACAGAATAATCAAACATTTAGCGGCATAAAAAAGAAAGCCGCCTGTTCTGATAAACTCAAAACAACCGGTTTTCTCGATTTCTCATGGTTTATTAAATTTCTGTTATGAATTATTTATCATCATCAAGATCAAGGAACTCAAACTCGAAATCGTCCTCATCACCTACGAAGTTACGAGCTTTGCGCTTAGGAGCAGCCTTTTCAGCTTCTCTTCTACTCTCCTGACGGCGTGCCTGACGCTCCTCAGCATCCTTGAGTGGACCTCTGGAAGGACGCTCGTTTTCGAACTCTTCCTCCTCTACTCTCTCTGATCTGCGAACAGGACGTCTTACTTCTTCATCAGCGTCACGTCTGGATGGACGTCTAACATATTCATCCTCTGCATTTCTTCTGGTAGGTCTTACTGTCCTCTCCTCTGTATTTCTTCTTGAAGGACGTTCAGCCTCAGGCTCAGCATTTCTTCTGAAAGGTCTCTCTGTCTTCTCACTATCCTGTGTTCTTACAGAACGCTGATTCTCATCTCTTGCAGGCTTTCTTGCAGGATACTCTTCCTCAACATTCTTCTTACGAGGAGTTGCATAGCGATCATATTCCTCTTCTTCATCCTCATAGTAGAGGCTATCGCGAAGCTTAAGTGCAAGAATAACTACTCCGGCAACGAGAATTACTGCAAGTACTGCGAGAACGATAACAATCTTCTTTAAATTGCCATTGCTCTTCTTAAGTGCAGCCATTGCTGCAGGTGTATCGTTAGCATAATCGATGAGGTCCTTAACCTTAACCTTCTGAAGATCAATATAGTTGTTAAGGAACCACTCGCCGTTTCCTTCATCATTTATTACATAGCTAAGTGAATATGCGCCATCACCAACCGGTGAGATAAGAGAGTCTGAATTCTCAGCCTGCTCTCCGCCTTCAACGTACTCACCCTCAGCCTGCTCAACATTTTCGCCCTCAGCGCCTTCTGTTACCTCAACATTCTCAACAGGAGCTTCCGATACCTCAACGAGATCACTTCTGACAAATCCTGTCTTGCCATCGCCAAAGCTTATCTGATACCAGGTCTTGTTATCTGTACCTGTAGCTTCACCTGTGATTGTAACAGATCCGCCCTTTGTAACCTTACCTACTGACTCATAAGCTGTTCCTGCACCCTTTCTGACATTTACGCTGTCAGAAGTAACAGTAGCTGTTCTCTGCTCAGTTGCTGTTACGCTTGTCTCAGGAAGAGATGCTGCGCTCTGAGTAGATGTTGCTGATGCAGTGCTGGAACCGCCTTTCTTGTTAACGAGGTCACTTCTTACATAACCAAACTCATTCTTGTTAACATAAATCTTGTACCATACATAGCCTGATGAATCAGTTGCCTCATCAACGATATCAACCGAGTCACCATTCTTAAGACTTGATACCTGAGAAGCTGTTGTACTTGCTGATGCTCTTACCTTTACATTATCTGAAGTAACTGTACCTGTTGTCTGTGTATAAGCAAAAGAGCTGATACTTGCGCTGGCAAATACTGTTGCAGCCACTGCTATTGCCGCACTGAATGTGGCAATTCTCTTCCCCAATGTTTTCTTCATTTTACCTCCTTCGCATCATCGATTGCCTTTCCAATATCGTGACGCATGTACTTATTTTCGAAGTCCACCCAATTTGTTGCTTCATACGCCTTAGCGCGGGCTTCTTCCAGAGTATCGCCCTTGGCAGTTACGCCTAGAACTCTTCCTCCGTTTGTAACAATCCCCTCAGATGTCAGCTTTGTTCCTGCATGGAAACAATAGTAGCCATCCTTCCCCTTGAAATTATCAAGGCCTGTGATAAGCTTGCCTTTCTCATAGCTTACAGGATATCCGTCACTTGCAAGGACTACGCAGACTGCTGCCTTGTCCTCAAATTCAAGATCAAGATCTGCAAGAGTACCATCGATGCAGGCATTGATCACGTCTATTATATCAGTTTTGAGCCTTGGAAGCACAACCTGTGCCTCAGGATCTCCAAATCTTGCGTTATATTCTAGTACCTTAGGGCCGTCAGGAGTAAGCATAAGTCCAAAGAAGATAACTCCCTTAAACTCTCTTCCCTCTTTAGCCATAGCTTCT
>JAFWSY010000121.1 GCA_017519155.1 Eubacterium sp. | reverse complement strand
TGAATTTTACAGAAAGTTTTGATATCATGAGGGAAGAACTCATCAAGGCAAGGAAAAAAGAGGCTGATGCCGAGAAAGCTAAGAGAGAGCTTGTTGCTGAGATAAGTCATGATATAAAGACGCCGGTTTCCACCATTAAGGCAACCTGCGAAGTTATGGATATGAATCTTAAGAGGAAGATAGAAGGGGAGACAGAACCTCAGGACCTTAAGCTCATGGAGGATCTTCAGGAGAAGGTGGGTTATATATCCCAGAAGGCTGAGACAATTAATCAGCTTGTGCAAAATGTATTTCACCTTACCATCGAAGAGGTGGATGAGCTTCAGATAAATGTAACTGAAAATAATTCAAAAGAGATAGAGGATTATTTCCTTCGTCTCAGAAATTATGGTAATATAATACTGGATAATCACATTCCGGAGTGTCTTGTATATATGGATGCCCTGAGAATGGAACAGGTTATCGATAACATAGTCGGAAATTCCTATAAGTATGCCGGAACGGATATACATGTAAGCTTCGAGGAAACTGAAGAGATCACGGATGGGGAAGGTAACGTGATCAGATTCATCAGGATAAGAATAAGTGACAGCGGTCCCGGAGTGGACGATGAGGAACTATCACTTATTACGGAGAAGTTCTACAGAGGAAAACAGTCAAAGAATAAAAATGGCTATGGTCTCGGACTTTTCCTTGTAAAATGGTACATGGAAAAGCAAGGAGGAGGAATAGAATACTACAATGACAATGGATTTGTCATGGAACTGCTTGTAAAGAAAGTCTAAACATGTAATGGATATAAGGGGAATAATATGTCTATAGCAATAAGGACTGCTACCAGCAAGGAGATGACCAAGTGTAAGAATGTGGTCCGCCTGCTTACGAAGGGTAGAGAATTTGATGAAAATATGCTTACGGTAGACTGGACCAAGGCACGTATCATACCAAATGTCAGCTATACATTTTTGCCTAAGGAAAAAGGAGTAAAGGGCTACCGTGTTCCCATTGCGGGAACTGTATCGGAGCTGCTGCTTCCGGAAAATGTAAAGGATGATGTTGTGATCTTATATATACATGGAGGAGGCTTCGTGTCAGGGTCGGCTTCGGCCTCCAGGGCTTACTGCTCCATGCTGGCATCCTTTTCCGGATACAGGGTTATATCAGCTGAGTACAGACTTTCGCCGGAGAATACATTTCCGGACGGGATAGAGGACTGCTACAATATACTTCGTGTTATTAGGAAAAAATATCCTGATTCCAAACTGGTTCTGGCAGGTGAAAGTGCAGGAGGAAATTTGAGCCTTGCGCTGGCTCTTAAAGCAAGGGACAGAGGCAGACGAAGCATTGCCGCCATTTTGTCTCACAGTCCCGTGGTGGACTTTACGGGAGTGCTTGACAGAACCCAGCATGAGATAGATGATTTTACAGTGAAAGAAGGCTTTCAGGAGCCTATGAGAATTGCTTATGCAGGAGATGCGGATCCTACCAATCCGTATATATCTCCGCTGTATGGTGATTTCAGTAATTTTCCGCCGGTATTTTTAACCTGCGATTATAATGAAACACTGTATGCAGATTCAATGGCAATTTATAAAAAATGCAGAGATGCAAAGACTCCGGTCAAGATGGTACAGATGAGAGGCGCATTTCATGCCTTTGCAACAATGGGTACCAGAACACCGGAAACCGAAAGAATACTTATAGAGAATATAAGCTTTATAGAAGAACATTTGCATAAATAAAATGCCGGGGAAGGTTAATATCGATTTGTTTTAAAAACAGGGGGTTTAACGATGGATGCTAACAGTACGCTGAATTACCGTCTATATCTGCAGAGGCAGGAGGAATTCGTAAGAGCTGACTATCACATGGAATTTAAACAGTACAACCGTATCAGAACCGGTGATGTTGAAGGCACAAAAGCCAGATTCAAGATAGCCAGACAAAACTTTGAAGAGGGCAGGGGAGTTCTGTCGGACAATCCCCTCAGAAGTCTGATATACCATCTGGTGGTTTCTGCGGGAATAATAAGCAGAGTCTGCATAGAAGGTGGTATGGAGCTTGATACAGCCTATACTCTCAGTGACATATATATAAGACGAGCTGATAAAGCCAAGTCAAGGGAAGAAGTTCTTGATATCATGGCAGAGATGCAGATCGATTATGCCACAAGAATGAGAGATGATGTGAAGAAGCAGGATGCCAATTCGCTACATGTAAAGAGAAGTATCGAATATATCTACGATAACCTTCACAGGCAGATATCCGTAAGCGAGCTAGCGGTAAGAGAAGGGCTGAGCACCGGATATTTCTCCAGGCTTTTTGCCAAGGAGACAGGCGTAAGTGTGAATCAGTTCATAAATGATACAAAGATAAGAACGGCACAGAACATCCTGAAATATTCGGATTTCTCCATACTCAATATATCGCTTTCTCTGGGCTTTTCCTCCCAGAGTGCATTTTCGGCCGTATTCAAGAAGGTTACGGGGCTTTCGCCCAAAGCTTACAGGGATCAGCATTACAACAGAAAGGACATATATGACTGGCACGGCATTAAAGAATAACAGAAAACTATTCGCCACGGATCTGGATGGAACGATCCTGAATGATGAAAAGATAATAACTCCGAAAACCATGCAGGCCCTGATGGATTTTAACTCTGCGGGGAATGTATTCGCCATCTGTACGGGCAGAGACCTTAACAGCGCAAGGTCCGTATATGACGGGCTGGGAGTAAATCTTAAAGGAAGCTTCGTCATGGCCTACAACGGAGGCGTGATATACGATGTGGATAATTCTGAAATAGTTTACCGCATCGGTATTGATATAGAGATGGCCCGGGAGATCTTCAGACTGGCTGCTGAATACGGCATCCATGTCCACACCTACAATGATGATTTTATTCTGACCACTGCATATAATGAGTGCATCGAATTCTACCGAAAGGTTATAAAGACTCCCCTTATTGTGGCAGACGATATATCAAGGTTTATGACTGTTCCCCCTGCAAAGATCATATGCATCGAGCTTCATGATCACGATAAACAGCAGAGATTCAAGGAAATGATCGAAGAAAGATACGGTGATTATTTAAGCCTTATGTATTCGAATGATTATTATCTGGAGCTGATACCTAAGGAGTCCGGCAAGGGAAATGCGCTCCTGAGACTGGCAGAGCATCTGGGTATATCTAAGGAGAATACCATAGCCGCAGGTGATGCGGAAAATGATGCCTCCATGATAGCGGCTGCAGGACTTGGAATAGCCATGATCAACGGTGATGAGCAGGCGAAGAATGCTGCGAATGTAATAACAGAAACAGACAATAATCACGATGGACTTGCTCCATTTATAAGATAAATGAAAGGTATATATCATGATAGTTAAAGAAGAAGTAAGAAAAATGAAAACAGTGGCACCGCTTGTGGCTGCCCTTGATAACAGCGCAAGATGCAATGCCCTCAAAAAGGTTGCTGAAAAGCTTCAGGAGAGACAGGCAGAAATATTTGCTGAGAATAAAAAGGATCTGGAAGAAGCGGCAAAGAACGGTGTTGCCGACCAGATAGTAAAGAGACTTAAATTCAACGAAGGAAAGCTTGCAGATGTAGTGGCAGGTATAAACCAGCTGATCACTCTGGAGGATCCTATAGGCAAGATAACTCTCGACAGAGAGCTTGATGAGGGACTTGAGCTTACAAGAGTGACCACACCTATAGGTGTAATAGGAGTTATATTTGAAGCACGTCCGGATGCACTTATACAGATATCTTCACTTTGCATCAGGAGCGGTAACTGCCCTGTTCTTAAAGGTGGAAAAGAAACTACATTTACCAACAGAATCCTCTTTGAGATTATCTATGGTGCTGTGCTTGAGGCTGGTTTCCCTGAGGGCTGCATGCTTATGTGCGAGCAGCATAATGAGATAGATGAACTCCTTACCTGCGAGGGTCTGGTGGATCTTCTGATTCCACGTGGTTCCAATAAGTTCGTTCAGTACATAATGAATAATACACGTATTCCTGTTATGGGTCATGCAGACGGAATATGTCATATATATGTGGATAAGGATGCTGATTTTGATAAAGCAATCCCTGTCATAATCGATGCAAAGATTCAGTATACAGCTGCTTGTAACGCAGTTGAGACACTGCTGATTCATAGAGACATAGCTGAGGAGTTTGTTCCGAAGCTTGCAGCAGCTCTTAAGGAGAATGGAGTAACTCTGAGAGGTACAAAGGAAGTTACGGATATTCTGGATAAAGAGGGCACCTCAGCAGATTATGAGACCATCGGTGAAGAAGACTTCAAAGAGTATCTGGCACTTATAGTATCAGCCAAGCTGGTGGACGGTGTGGATGAAGCCATAAATCATATAAATACAAGAGGCTCACATCATACCGACAGTATAATAACCGAGAATGATGAGACAGCAGACAGATTCCTTCAGCTGGTTGATTCAGCGGGAGTATACAGAAACTGCTCCACACGTTTTGCAGATGGCTTCAGATACGGCTTCGGAGCTGAGGTTGGAATCAGCACAAGCAAGATACATGCAAGAGGTCCGGTGGGACTTACAGGACTTGTAACCTACAAATATATGCTGCGAGGCAACGGACATATAGTCGGCGATTATGCAAGCGGCAAGAAGAGTTTTCATTTTAAAGATTTATAAAAATATCTATAAAGAACGAAAATAAAGAACGCATTAGCGGGCAGGGGAAACCCTGCCCGTTTGGAGGAATAAATATATGAGCAATAACATGGTTAAAGATAAAACAGCGGTGATCTTTGATATGGACGGAGTGATCTTTGACACAGAGAGACTGTATATAGAAGCTTGTGTCGAGGTGGGTGATAAGTACGGCGCCGATAATATCGAGGAGACCTGTCATAAATGTATAGGTATTAACAGTGTGGCTACTGCAGAAATACTCTATGATACCTATGGAAGAGATTTTCCGCTGAAGGAATTCAGAGCTGAAGTGGATGAAATATTCGTAAGAAAATTCGAAGAGAAGGCTCCTGTAAAACCGGGAGTTAAGGAGCTTCTGACCTATCTGAAGAGCGCAGGTGTAAAGATAGCTATAGCATCTTCCACCAAGAAGTCAGGGGTTGCAAGGGAGCTGGAGCAGGCAGGCTTCCTGGAATACTTTGATGAGCTGGTATGCGGAGACATGGTTGAAAAGAGTAAGCCTAATCCCGATATATTTCTCAAGGCTGCCCAGTGTCTCGGAGAAGAGCCTGAAAACTGCATAGTTATAGAGGATTCATTTAACGGTATAAGAGCAGCTCATGCTGCGAACATGTTTGCAATAATGGTACCGGATATTCTTCCTCCTGATGAGGAGATGAAAGAGAAAGCCTCTCTCATCCTGGATAGTTTAAATGATGTTCTAAGCTATCTGAAAGAGAATTAAGAAAAACTTAAGGAAACTGTATTGTAATCGTAATAATAGATTTGTTATACTGTCCAAAGTATGGATTAGTCTGTGAAGATTTAGTTATATAGGATCTATTGGAGGATATTAAGTAATGGATAACATCAATACTTCAGAAGTTGAGACAACTGAAACTACTAATGAGAAAAGTTCTGTGTCATGGGAAGAAAAATATGGCAAGAAAGGCAGAAACGGTAAGAAAAAGAAGGGTAAGCCTGCAATAATCATTGGTATAGTTGTCGTTGTTCTGGCTCTTATAGGAGCAGCTGTATACGGATTCTCTAAATTCATGAAGAAGACAACTGATTCTCTTGGACAGGAGACTCTTGTTGAGGAATACAAAGAACAGGATATGACTACCTATATCAACAGTACAGGTGTAGTTGCCAGCCGTGAGGTACAGAGTGTGGTTTCCACCCTTCAGTATCCTATTAAGGAAATCAAGGTCCAGGTAGGCGACAGAGTTAAAGCAGGCGATACAGTCTGTATAATAGATGATAAGGATATAAATCAGAAGATAGATGCATTAGAGGCACAGGCTTCTGATGAAGACAGACGTCAGGCTAAGGAGCTTGAGATAGCAGACAGACAGCTTAGTCAGGCTTATAATTCTTCGGCAAGAACTGTATCTAGAGCTGAGGATAAAATTGATGATGCTCAGGAAGCCTATGAGGATGCCAAGGATGACTATGAGAAGGCTGAGAAGGCATATAAGAATGCGCAAAAGAAGCTTAAGAAGGCAAAAAAGGCTACAGATACAGATGCATTAAAGAAGAAGACTGACGCAGCTACTACAGCTAAGAAGGTCATGGATGCTGCTGAGATTACAATGACTGAAAAACAGGCTGCTTACGAAGCTGCAAAGGATGGTTATGATCAGACTGTGGACGGACAGATAGATGCTATTGCATCTGCTGAGAATTCCAACGAGATTACACATTCAAATGTATCAACTTATTCTGCAATAGCTACAGAGCTTGCAAATTATTATGACCTAAAAGCTAAGACCATAATCAAGGCAGAGCATGACGGTATAGTTACCGAGGTAAAGGCTACAGAAGGTCTTGTTCCTTCAGGCGTTATTCTTCAGATTGAAAATGATAACAATCTTTCAGTTACCGTAGACATCAAGGAAAGAGATATATTCAAGATGAAGGAAGGTCTTCCTGCCGAGATATCAAGTGGTTCCATAGAAGATGTAACAGGAACAGGAAAGGTTTCCAAGGTAATCGATTTCGTATCGGGAGAAGCAGAAACAGATCAGCTCAGCTCCATGCAGGGATCAAAATCCAGCGATCAGTATAAGGCTGTAATCGATATTGATTCCTTCGAGAAGCTTCTTCTTGGAATGAAGATTAAGGTAAAGATTGCAACCGGAAATGAGATAAAGGTTCTTGCTGTTCCTTATACAGCAATCATGACTGATGAAGATGATGATAAGGAATATGTATATATAGCTAAGGATCAGGGCAGTGGACTCTATATGGCTGTCAGAAAGGACATAGAAACCGGAGAGTCAGGTGACTACTATACAGAAATAGTAGGTGGAGATCTGGAGCCGGGAGATAAGGTAATTTGCTATCCTGATAAAGTATTTGAGGGATCTATTGTTAAGATAACAGAATAGGAGATGTGCTAATTGGATACAAATATAGTAATAAATATGCAGCACATCAATAAGAAATATTATGAAGGTCAGGAAAATGAGCTGCATATACTTCATGATATAGATCTGAAGGTTATGAACGGAGAATTTGTGTCTCTTGTAGGAGAGTCCGGCTCCGGTAAATCAACCATGATGAATATAATAGGCGCTCTGGACCGTCCCACTTCGGGAAAATATTATCTGAGTGGTGAAGATATATCCGAGATGGATGATGATTACTTAAGTGAGATCAGAAATCAGGAGATAGGTTTCGTCTTTCAGAGTGCATATATGATTCCCAGAATATCTGCGGTGGAAAATGTAGAGGTACCGCTTATGTACAGCGGCATGTCCAGAAAAGAGCGCCGGGAGAAGGCCATGCATCTTCTGGAGATGGTGGGAATGAGCGACAGATACAAGCATAAGGCAAACGAGCTGTCCGGTGGACAGAATCAGAGAGTTGCCATAGCAAGAGCTCTGGCCTGCGAGCCTTCAATCATACTTGCGGATGAGCCAACAGGTGCCCTGGATTCAAAGACAGGTCATCTCATCATGGATATATTCCATAGGCTGCATGATGAACAGGGAAAAACCATAGTGCTTATAACCCACAGTAAGGAGCTTGCTGCTGAGACCCAGAGGATAGTAACCATCAGCGATGGTTATATACTTACGGATGAAAAGAATGATTTCTTTAAGATGAGACGTGATTCGAGACGTATGGATCCGGATGCGGATAAGATGCACTATGATACAACAGATAATTATGATTCAGAAGGAGGTAACGTAAATGAACTTTAGTGAAAACCTCCGACTGGCGTGGTCATGTGTTAAATCAAATAAGATGCGTTCCATACTTACCATGCTGGGTATAATCATAGGTATCAGTGCGGTTATTACCATATCCACTATAGGTAGTTCGCTTAGAGATACTATCCAGAAGACATTTTCCGATCTTACAGGAACTAACCAGCTGGCGATATACTGGTATAATCCTGAATACGGAATAGATAGTGACGCTTTATTCACCTTTGATGATATTGAAGAGTTTCAAAAGGCCTTTGATGGAATGGTCTCAACGGCATTTTTCCTTACTCCATCCCTGGGAAGTACGACTACCTATGAAGAAAATGGCAAAAAGGCCAACATAGACATAGTCGGATCTGTTCAGAGCTATGCACTGGCAAATAACGTGGATGTCCTGATGGGAAGAGATATCAACCTTAAGGATAATAAAGATAAACGTAAGGTATGTATGGTATCAGACCATTTTGTAAAGTACGCTCTGGGAGGGATGAAGAATCCTATAGGAAAGAGACTGGAGATTACTACTTCAGATGGACAAGTAATTTCTGTATATATAATCGGCGTTTATAAGCATAAACAGAGTCAGCTGATCAATATGGGACAGGCGGGGACGAAGGAAGAAGATAACGCTACAGATCTGATAGTTCCTATACAGCTTGTCTGGGATACGAAGAATATACCTTCTTATGAGCAGGGCTCCTTTATCCTTTACTTTATGAATGAGCCCGGTGTAGATATGGATCTTCTGAAGGAAAATACAAAGGCTTATGTAAGACGTACCATGTCAAAACGCGTGGATCCCAAGAGCTCAGTAAGACTGGAAAGTCTTGAGGAACAGCTTAAGGCCATCAATACAGTTCTGAATGTAATTACCGTTGCTATTTCAATCATAGCTGCCATATCCCTTATAGTCGGTGGTATCGGAGTTATGAATATCATGCTGGTGTCGGTAGTGGAAAGAACAAAGGAAATAGGTATAAGAAAGGCGCTGGGAGCCAAGAACAAGGTAATAGAAATGCAGTTCCTGGTAGAAGCGGTTCTTATCTGTGCCATAGGTGGTATCCTGGGTATACTTCTGGGACTTGCAAACGGAATTCTGATATCGGTTATTGTTAAACAGATAGTTCAGAGTCACGAAACACTCAGCATGCTTACAGTTTCAGTAAGCCCGCCGATTATGGCAATAATAGTATCCTTCCTGTTCTCATCGCTGGTAGGTGTGGTCTTCGGACTTTATCCGGCGAGAAGAGCCGCAAGACTCAGTCCGATCGACGCACTTCGTTACGAATAGACGGCTGTTTACAGAGAATGGATAAATCCGTGTGTTAAAAAAATGGTTAAAAGCATGTGTTTACAAAAATGGATAAAACCATGCTTTACATTTTAAAAAAATGTGCTATATTAAGGGGACAGTATTAATGTCCCCTTTTGCTTTGGGGATAAAAAAAGAGGGAAAATTAAAAATGGATAAACTGGAAATCCTCAGGGATTTATCGATTATTATTATCACAGCCAAGGTCTTTGGCCTTCTGGCACGCAGGTTCAAGATGCCCCAGGTGGTAGGAGAGATCATTGCCGGTCTTCTTATAGGACCCAGTCTGCTTAAATGGGTTCAACCATCGGACTTTATATCGGGAACAGCCGAGATAGGTGTTGTTCTTCTTATGTTCAGTGCCGGTCTTGAAACAAGTATACCCCAGCTTAAGAAAACAGGATTAAAATCAACCCTTATAGCCTGTGCGGGAGTTTTTGTTCCCCTGATATGCGGTACGATCCTTTATATGTGTGTATATGGATGGGCGCCCTTCGGAAGTCCCGGTTTTCTGAAGGCGATATATATAGGAACTATCCTTACTGCTACCTCGGTAAGTATCACAGTACAGGTTCTTAAGGAACTGGGTAAACTGACTGAGGAAACAGGAACAACCATCCTTAGTGCGGCCATAATAGATGATGTAATAGGTATTCTTGTGCTTACGGTGGTAATAGGCTTCAAGGACCCAAGCAATAAGATATCGGATGTGCTGATTAGAACGGCAGGTTTCTTTATACTGGCGATAGTTGTGGGAATCATCATTTTCAAAATATTTAAGAAGATTGATGAAAAGTACCCTCATACCCAGAGAATTCCGATAATCGGTCTGGCGCTTGCTCTGGCACTTTCCTATGTGGCAGATAAGTATTTTGGAATAGCAGATATCACCGGAGCCTATGTGGCAGGAATAATCCTCAGTTCACTTGAGGATTCAAAATATATTGACCGTAAGATGGATGTTAATTCGTATATGATCTTCGGACCTGTATTCTTTGCAAGTATCGGTCTTCAGACAGATATCAGAAGCCTGGATACTACCATCCTTGTATTTTCACTGGGCTTTGTGCTCGTGGGACTTATTGCAAAGATAATTGGATGT
>JAFWSY010000120.1 GCA_017519155.1 Eubacterium sp. | reverse complement strand
TTTACTTTCATTAATTCAAATCTCCTTTATTATCTTCGACATCAATCACTTCACTTGTATCTGTCCTATGTTTTTGCAGATACTCTTCTAATTCCTTAAAATTATTAATGCCGTATTTTAATGTTACTTTTCTAAAGAGATAACCATCTATTCTGTTAATCTCTCCGTTAATGCTATCTAGCTTTGCATTCTCCTTGCTACATCTATTCTTCGCCTTTGTAAGAGCTTCATTTGCAGCTTTTGTTTTCTCTTCCTGCAAAGACTTTGCTTCCTGAAGCTTTTTTAGCTTCTCTTTCATTTCATTTTCTGTAACCATATTTAAGCCTTTCCAACTTCTGGACTTTTCGTCCAAAAGTTTAATCATCATCCGTACTATAAGGTGGTCTTATAAAAAGCGTTATTGGAAAATCACCGCTTATATATCTTGTTCTCATAAACACTCCACCACCATTTGACTGCGAACCACTATCACCCGAACCGGTATTTCCACCAATGGTTGTATATGAGCCATCGCCATTATTGGCTACGACAATCTCGATATGCTCATCTGTACTGAACAAAACAAGATCACCATACTTTGCTTCACCACCGCTGATGATATAACCACCATTCTGTGCCCAGGTATGAACAGCAGAACATCCAGCAACCTTTCCACCATCATAAAACGCTTCAGCATTTCCACTTTTGTTAAAGCACCACCATACAAATACGCAGCACCAAGGATATGCATCTCCGCTTACTTCAGATCCATAGTATTCGGTATTATAAATAACAGTATTTGAACCCGCAGGATTCTCTGTAATACCTATCTGTCCTTGAGCAGTTTTAACGACTCCACCCGGTCCTTTTTCTTCAACAACGGCTCCTCCGCCTGTGACTCCACCAGCTTTATACTTGGCAAGCCATTCCTCTCCATATTCTTTATGACCAAATCCACTCCAACCCATCTGAGATGCCATCTTGTTTGAATATGTAGTCGAAAGGTCAAGTGTCCACTTGGTTTCACCCTGAGCTACCATCCAGTCCAGAAATGCAAGACCATAGTTGTAGCCCTGTGCCACTACCTGAAGACCGTCATAATCATCAGCCTTTTCAACGCCCCATTTTTCAAGAGCTTCTATGAAATAACGGCATCCTGCATCTATAGATTTCTGCTCTGTTGTATATGAACTCCATCCGTCCGGTGTACCAGAAGACCAATAACCACTTTCCTTACTTTGCATCAGATCTCCACCACAACTTGACGATATTCCGTTGGATTCCTGCTGAATTGTAGCGAGAATTGCATTTACAAAATCCTCATAACCATAAGCCTTCATACGTTCAGTAACAAATGTCCGCCATTGTTCAACTTCCGATGGAAAACCGGCTCCTATCGTCTGAGTCTGTGAATTAACATAGTCTTCATCACCACCAAATGACATAAGAAGCATTGGACCCGCCGCACTTATGAGCGAAACAATAAGCCCCACAACGAGAGTAACTGTAATAGCTATCTTTCCCGCCGGGGACTTTGCAAATTGAAGCAGATGCTGCCCTATGGACTTTGCACCCGCTTTCGCTTTATCAAATATATTTAAGCCAGTTGTATATGTAACCTTTCCTGTTGAGCCTGCCTTCTTAGCTTTCTTATATTCAGCTATGGCATTCTTCATATACTTACGCTTTATAGCTTTCTTCTGAAGGGATTTTTCATAAAAATTACTGTTTCTCCAAAGCTCACTTTCTTTAGCTGTTTTAAGAGCAGATTTATACTGCATTCTGTAATTATTCTTTATAATCTTATCTCTCTGCTTTGAAAGCTTTGCTATCTCCGCTTCATTTTTACTTCTCCTCCAGTATTTAGCTGTCTGCGATATAGAGTATATGGTTGAAGCTCCTTCAGCACCTTTATCCGCTGTATCTATCCAGGCATTCTGTATACTGTTTGCATCACCGCCATCTGCCGTATCATCAAGAAAATGTAATGCTCTCTTTCCGATACTGTCAGCTAAATCCGATGGGCTATGTTTCGGTGTATCTGTAAGCTTATCCTGAACCGAACGCTCAACTCTAAGGTCGCTAACCACTCCACCTTTAACTTCTGTCTTAACTTCAAAACTCTTTCTAAGTTTGCTCTGCATCTTCTTACGATTATCACGAAGCTTTTTTGCATTAGCATCATCCATTCCTTCAAGGAGAGAACTTTCTCTTCCCTCTCGAAGTGCCTCAGCTCTTGCTCTTCTCTTAGACGCAGTTATCAGCTTGTCGCCACCTTCTGACCTGAGTGTTCCACCTGTCCGAAGATCAACCATATCATGAATACTTTCACGTACCCTTTCTCGGTCAGTAAGATTTATAACCTTATCCTCGTTTGTTCCAAGCAGAGCCTCACTTGCAAGATTCAAATCTTCGTTATAATATTTCTGCGCATTATTCCTAGCATGTCTTCTGGCAGAATTTTCCGTTATATCAAATGTTTCTCTTAATCCTGCCTTTAGAGTACCTTTTGAACCACCATCAGAACTTTGCAACTTATCATTAGTTTCAGCACTTTTTAGCATTTTTGAAGCTGATTCGGAAGTTTTACTTTTTAATTCAACACTCATAGGCTTCCTCCTTATTCAGAAGAGTTACCTACGGCTATCTCTCCATTATTCGATTTTTCTTTTTGTGTTTCAGTCTCCGTTTTTGTTTCTGCAGGCTTTGTTGTAAGCAGTGAATACATGACTGTATCCTTCGGAAGTCTATCAACAAACGGCTGAACTATATCTCCAAAGAATATAAGTCCCTCGCCCTGTCCGACATTTGTAACATACTTTATCTGATGCTGTGAAATGTTCAGTTTCTGAGCTAAAATATCTCTGTCATCAGCACCTTGATTAAGCATATATACGAAGTCTGAATTATCGAAAATATTCTCTATTTCCTTTGAAGCAAGGAAGTCTTTAACATTCTGTGTTATGCCTGTAGGAATTCCTCCCCACTTACGGAATCTCTTCCAGATTTCCATAGAATAAGCTGCAGTAAGTTCGTCCTTCAAAAGGAATCGCGATAGGTCAGGCGCTTTCACGCCTTTCGCACCGCGCCGCACCGTGCAAGCAGCTTTCACTGCACACGGCGTTCCATGGGAAGAGTTATTCCATTCTTAATGTAGTTATTTCAAAGATTGTTTTAGCTTGATTAGATTTATAGGATTATTTCCTACATTTTCACGCCACTTGTTAAGCTTCACTAGTTTTGCTGAACTTCTACAGTCAAGTACATCTAGTAATTCATTTATAGTATTTACATCATTCAAATATATTAGTTTCAACACATCTTTATGTACTATTCTAAGATTCTTGTATTCATCATTACCGCCCTTATCCTTTGGAATAAGTCTATGACATGCAACATCTTCATATCTCAGTTTAAGTTTTGAAAGCTCACATTTGCCTTTAACAGCTACAAACCTTGCAAGCATGTTATCCGTAAAAATAA
>JAFWSY010000007.1 GCA_017519155.1 Eubacterium sp. | reverse complement strand
TGGCACGAAGTCCCATGGCAGGATTCTCTTCCTTTGGAAGCTCAAAATAATCAGCCTGTTTATCTGCTCCGATATCAAGTGTTCTTATGATTACCTTCTTTCCTGCAAGAGTCTGTGCAACCTGCTTATATATGGCAAACTGCTCATCCTCTGTAGGATAATTATCAGAACCAAGATATATGAATTCAGATCTGAAAAGTCCGATTCCGCCGGCATCATTTTCAAGCACAAGACCAAGATCCTTGGTATTACCAATGTTTGCATAGAGATTAATCTTCTGACCATCAAGAGTAATGTTCTCTTTTCCTTTTAATCTCTCGAGAAGATTCTTCTTCTCCTCTTCTTCCAAAAGAAGCTTTTTCTTTGCAGCAAGAACATCATCTTCAGGTTCTACATAGACCTTTCCTTCATATCCGTCAACAACTGCCAGTTTTTCATTAACTACATCTGAAAGAGGTATCGGGCATCCAATAATCGCAGGAATGCTCATAGTCTTTGCAAGAATAGATGTATGTGAATTAGCGGAACCATGGACTGTTACAAAGGAAAGTATCTTATCCTTATCCATCTGTACTGTCTCTGAAGGAGCCAGATCATCTGCAACCACAATTACAGGTTCATCAGATTCTATTCCTCCTGAACCGGCGCCGGAAAGTGCATTAAGTACTCTTTCAGTTATATCTTTTATATCAGCTGCTCTTCCTCTGAAATACTCTTCTTCCATTTCAGAGAACATTTTAGCAAAATTGTCTCCGGTTTCTGCTACAGCAAACTCTGCATTTACATTTTCGGTTTCAATTATATTCTCAACAGATTCTATATAATCTTCGTCATCAACCATGAGCTGATGCGCTTCAAATATCTCAGCTCCGGATTCACCGACTTCTTTTACAGCTTTTTCATAAAGCGCCTTAAGCTGATTAATTGCAACTTCTCTTGCGTCGGCATAACGTTTTTTCTCAGCCTCAGTATCATCAACCTTGATACGTTTAACCTGTTGTTCCTGCTTTTTATATACACTTATTTTACCTATTGCTATTCCCTCAAAAACGGCTTTTCCATCATATATGATCATGTACTTATTACCTCCTCTTTATATGCGTATGTCGGAGCGTTTTTTTGTATAATAAGAAACATGATTTCCTATTACACGAGAAAGCTCCGACATACATATACACCGACTAACCGAAAATGTCACCTACACTTTCGATTACTAAAAGTTTGCTTTCATGAATTCTTCGATTGCAGCAGCTGCTGCATCTTCGTCATCACCTTCAACCTGGATTGTAACCTCGTCACCCTTAACGATTCCCATGCCCATAAGCTTCATAAGTGATGTAGCCTTTGCACTTTTTTCTCCTTTAACGAACATGATAGTACTGGAAAACTTCTTTGCTTCCTGAACAAGAAGTCCTGCCGGACGTGCGTGGATACCTACTTCATCAGTGATAACATACTTAAATTCTCTCATAATATATCTTCTCCTTTTTATAATTATTTACTCGTTTCCTAAACTAGGAAATCGTTTAAATGTCCCCGAATTTTACATCTTCGTAATCGTCGCTGTTTGTCAGCAGTACGACTACTGTATCAGGATGACCGGCTTCTTTAATCTTCTTAATGTCGAATTCCATGATCTTCTGACCCTTCTTAACCTGATCACCTTCTTCAACCAGAGTCTTAAATCCGTCACCCTTCATTTCTACTGTATCTACACCAACATGTATAAGAAGCTCCTGATCATTCTCTCCGCTGATTCCGATAGCGTGCTTACTGTCTGCTACAGAGGATATCTCACCATCCATAGGAGCATATACAACACCCTCTTCCGGTTCTACACCTACGCCCTGTCCAAGAGCGCCGGATGCAAATGTAGGATCAGGAATATCTGTATAAGGTATTACCTTACCCGGTGTAGGAAGTGATATCTCACCGGCTGAGCTTGTTATTACAAGCTTCTTGGTTACATCATTACCGTTTGATTTGATTACAGAAGCCTTTTCCTCTGACTTTGAAGAAACAGCACCATCTGTTTTTACAGGAGCAGGTTCTTCTGCCTCGCCTTCAGGTATTTCTTCTTTCCATATAATCATGGTAAGTGCAAATGCTATACCACCTGATATAAGAAGAAGGACTGTATAAAGACCATAGTTATTTATAGTCAGATATCCTGGAATACCTGTTACACCATATGCTGTAGCACCGATTTTTGTTATTGCTCCGAAGATTGCTCCACATGCACCACCGATCATACCGCAGATAAATGGTTTCATGAATCTGAAGTTAACACCGAAGATAGCAGGTTCTGTGATACCAAGAGCTGCAGACATGGATGAAGGAATAGCAACTGTTTTAAGCTTTGCTTTCTTACATTTGATACCAACAGCAAGGCAGGCTCCAAATTGAGCAAAGTTTGCGGCAGATGCAATAGGCATCCATGTGTTCAGACCAACCGATGACAGCATTCCGGCCTCGATAACGTTATACATATGATGGAGTCCCATGACAACAGTAGCAGGATATATAGCGCCCATGATCATAGCTCCAGGTGGGAACTGTACCAGCCATTCAGCGCCCTTAAGTACATAGTTTTCAAGTGTAGCAAAGATAGGTCCTACAACCATAAATGTTATAAGAGCTGTTAAGAAAACAGTTGTAATTGGTACTACAAACAGATCTATCATTTCAGGAACATGCTTATGAAGCCATTTTTCTATCTTGCTCATGAACCAGATGGCAATCATAACAGGAATTACGTGCCCTTGATAACCATGCCGCGATATCGAGCCAAGAACGTAGCTTCCAATCTTTATACTACCAAACAGATTCCAGGTAGGAATTATTCCATCAGTTACGCCAAAGAAGGAATTGATTGCTTCTTCATTACCAACATTCCATCCATTAAGAAGTCCGGTATGAACCATCATAAGTCCTACAACTGCAGCAAGGAATATATTTGCTCCGAATACTCTTGCAGCACTTACAGCAACTATAACCGGCAGGAATGCAAATGCTGTATTTGCTACCATATCCAAAAATGCGTACCAGTCTGTTTCGGCAAAGGAAGGAATAGCCTTACCAAGAGCTTCAACTACACCCATCATAAGTCCGGATGCAACGATAGCTGGCAGAATAGGTACAAATACATCACCTACTGATTTAAGAGCTCTCTTCCAAGCAGGCTGCTGAGCAGCGGCTGCGGCCTTTACATCATCCTTAGTAGCTGCCGTCATACCGGTCACTGCAAGGAATTCATCATATACTTTATTAACTGTACCGGTTCCGATGATGAGCTGCAGCTGTCCGTTGTTTTCGAACATACCTTTAACACCATCTACATTTTCCAGCGCAGACTTATTAATTTTGGCATTATCCTTAATTACAAGCCTGAGTCTGGTTGCACAATGTGCTGCCTGAGCTACATTATCTCTGCCGCCTATATTGGCAACAATTTCTTCAGCACATTTTCTATAATCTAGCGCCATGACATATCCTCCTTTTCTTAAAATTGAAAACGATTACAATACTTTTTCATTATACTATACGAGTTTTAATAGGTCAAATGCTTTTGCGAGTCCATCGTCTGTAACTGCAGGACATACCATATCTGAAACATCCTTCAAAGCCTGGGCTCCATTATCCATGCAGACACTTGTTCCTACGTTTTCAATCATTTCCAGGTCGTTCATACTGTCTCCGAAGCCATAGGTATCCTCTATGGCTACGTTCAGATACTCAGCTACAGCCTTTACACCTCGGCCTTTATCGTATTCTATACTGAGAAGCTCTCCATTTATAAGAGTTCCACCCTGCATTTCTTGAACAATGAACCTGTAGCTTTTTCCAAGTTTATCTTTTGTTTCTTCTAGATGATTTTTATTACTGCACATAACGACTATTTTATATATAGGTGATCCGTCATATTCTGTCATGGGCTTTATTCCCAGACTTTCTTCGATAGCTTTTCTCCAGCGCTGAAGCTCACTGTTTCCACCTGACTGCCGATTCATAAATTCGCCTATACCTTCATCGCACCATGAACCGTTTTTGGCTTCAATAGTACAGTAAACTCCCTGCTTATGAAGTGTATCAAGTGCAAGGTCTCTGTCCTCATTTGACATGGGAGCGTCGATAATTACCTGATCACCTACTGTTACGTATGCCCCTCCGCTTCCTACTACACCATCAAAGCCATATACAAGAAGAGGTTTTAACATATCGGGATTTCTGCCTGTACATAGAAAAACCTTGTTGCCCTTTGCCTGTGTTTTCTTTATGGCTTCAAGTGCGCTTTCAGGAGGGATATTCTCACCGGGAACAGTTAATGTTCCATCAATATCTATAAATATAAGTTTCATTTTTTATATCGACCCCCTCTCAATTATCTGGTATCCAAGCTTTATATTTCTGATAGGAATGTCACTATCTTCTGCATTAAGGATATTCATCATAAGCCTTACTGCTACTCTTCCGCACTCTTCAAAATAAAGCTTTACTGTGGTAAGCTGTGGCTGTGATACTCTGTCAGCCCAGCTGTTACCTACGCCTGTAACACTTACATCCTCGGGAACATTTCGCCCATTTTCCCTCAGAGCAATTATGGCTCCGTGTGCTATTCTGTCAGTGGCGCAGACTATTCCGTCAAGATCCGGATATTTATGAAGCATTTTAATAGTTTCGTTATATCCGCCTTTCATCGTATAGTCCGATATACCGCATATCAGCTTATCAGCGCCGATTCCCGCTTCGTCAAATGCCTTCTCAACTCCACGTCTTCTGGCATATCCGGTAGCCGCGTCCTCATCATCAACGCCTATATATACTATCTTTTTTCTCTTCTTTAACATCATAAGTGTTATTTCCTTTAAGGAATGAACATCATCATGATATACAGAAGAAACTCCGCTGAAACTTTGTCCTGTTACAACAATTGGCAGAATAGAATTATCCAATGTATCTCTTAAACGTGGTGTCATTACAGTTCCCATAAGTATGATTCCATCGATTCCGCCTCTCTGCATGGATTCTATAAACATTACTTCTTTTTCTTTTTCACCGTTTGTGCAGGCGAGTATAAATGTATAATTATTCTCTTTTAAACCTTTAGAAATGCCTTCCATTATCTGTGACATGGAGTCAGAATGTATATAAGGTACTATTACACCTATCTGTCCGCTTCGCCCTGTTCTCATAGTCTGAGCCATTGCATTTGGAACATAATTGGTTTTTTCTATTACTTCCCTTATTTTTTTTCTTTTTTCTTCGCTCAGTGATCCCCCATTAAAGTATCTGCTCACTGCAGCGGTTGAAACTCCAGCCAGTTCAGCTACTTCTTTTATTGTCATAGATTTTATCTCCTATAATATATTTTTGTTTTTATTTGAAATGTGTTATTAACCAGACAAATCCATATGCAGGAATACCTACAGCCTTAGCTTCTCTTTCCTCACCGGTAAGCATATCTGTATATTGTTCAATTTCATTTATCCATGCTGTTTCATCTCTGTCACTGAAATTAAACAGTGCAATCAGCTTCTCACCTCTATAATATCTTCCTATTCCCAGTATATGATCGTTCCATGTTTCCACTATCCAGGTATCAGCTGCATTTTCAAAAACCTTATGGCTGTTTCTGAGCTTTGTCAGCTGACGTATGCCGTCAAAGATCATTTCCTCTCTGGAACCTTTTTCCTTGCGTCTTGCTACACTTTTCCAATCGAGATTACCTCTGTGGAGATAACGGCTGTCATCAGCTTTGTGTGGATTATCGTGGTAAGTGTAATCGTTCAGCTGTCCTATCTCATCACCACTGTAAAGAACGGGTATACCACTTTGAGTAAGAAGAAATGCGTGCAGCATCAGATCCAGTCTTACATACTTTGCAAGCTTAGGTCTGCTCATTTCATACTCAGCAGCTTCTATACCGGAAAGGGATGCAGTGGTTCCGCACAGTCTTGCATCTCCCAGTCTGGGATCGTCATTATAGAGTTCACCTCTGGAATCACTTCCCGGCCATGCTCCTTTAAGATAGTCATTAAGATATTTTTTATGAGGAATCTCTTCCATACCAAATTGTTTCAGATAATCATAATCCAGCCCCCAGCCTATATCATCATGACATCTGAGATAATTTAAGAAAACATACTGCTTAGGAAGGGAAAATACGGTTCCCAGCTGATGCTTCAGAAGTCTTACGTCTTTAGTTGCAACAGTATGCCAGGTACTTGCCATGGTGGTAACATTATAAAGCATATGACATTCAGGCTTTTCTACCGTGCCAAAATAAGGAACCACCTTTGAAGGCTCCATTACTACCTCGCCAAGAAGCAGCGTTCCGGGGCAAACGACTTCGGCAGCAATCCTCATTATTCTTACAAGACTGTGAACTTCCGGAAGGTTTCGACAGTTTGTTCCGAGAGTTTTCCATATGTATGGAACTGCGTCAAGTCTTATGATATCAATTCCCTGATTACAGAGATAAAGCATATTTGCAGTCATATCATTAAATACAACAGGATTTCTGTAATTCAGATCCCATTGATACGGATAAAACGAGGTCATAACTACTTTATTTGCTTCATTACACCAGGTAAAATTACCCGGAGCGGTCTGAGGGAAAACCTGAGGAACGGTCTGTTCATACTGATTGGGGATATCCCAGCTGTCAAAGAAGAAATATCTGTCCTGATATTCCTTTTCACCGGCCTTAGCACGTTTTGCCCATTCGTGATCTTCACTGGTATGATTCATTACAAAATCAAGACAAACGCTGATACCTCTGCTGTGGCAGTCTTTTGATAAAGCGGCCAGATCCTTCATAGATCCAAGCTCAGGCTGTACTTTTCTAAAATCAGACACAGCATATCCTCCATCACTTCTGCCTTCGGGGCTTTCCAGAAGAGGCATAAGATGTATATAATTGACACCGCATTCCTCTATATAATCCAGATGTTCTTTTATACCTTTCAGATTTTCGGCAAAACAATTAGTGTACATCAGCATTCCAAGCATTTCATTTCCGGCAAACCAGTCCTTTACAACATCTCTTGCTTCATCCCACATTTTGAGAGTTTTACTTCTTTTTTTGTAGTATTCAAAAAGCATGTCCGTAAAATATTCAAAGGCCTGCTGGTCATTATTATAGAGCTCTGAATACAACCATTTCAGCTCATCATAGTAAGGTTCGATTCTTGATGTAAATGTTTTATCCCATTTTTTTATTTTATCCATAGAGTTCTTCCTTTATCAGATTTTAAGACGTGGATGTCAAAAGACTTTTTGACATCAAATGATATAATTGGAAATTGAAAAAATTTTGTAAACGATTACATTTTGATTATAAAAAATGAGAAAGATAAACGCAAGTGTTTTCTGCATTGTATTTGTGTGGTATTAAAAATATAACAAAAGTGATCCAGGTTCACTTTTGTCATGTTTTTTTGAAATATTATCCGTTGATCAATTTATCAATCTCTGATTTTTCAGGCATAACTCTGAGAGCGCCTTTTTTCGTTGTAATAATTGATGCAGCTGCATTTGCAAATGTAAGCATAGCTTTCTTTTCTTCTTCACTATATTCTTTAAGGCCGTTATCCAATACATAATGCAGTACACCGGCACAGAAGGTATCTCCTGCTCCCGTTGTTTCAATAGTGTTTTTCTGAATAAACGGCATAACGGTTACTTTGCCATTTTTCTGATAACAGGTGCTTCCTTCTTTTCCCATGGAAACAAGAATCATCTTAATATCCGGATAATGCTCCCATAGTTTTTCTACACCTTCATCGAATTCTTCAAGTCCGGTAAACCATTGAATTTCATTATCGGATATCTTAAGTATATCGCACATGCTCATTCCAAAGCTTATTTCACGTTTTGCATCCTCGAGAGTATCCCACAGTGGTTCTCTTAGATTCGGATCAAAAGATATGATTACTCCACTTTCCTTTGCTATATTTAAAGCTTTTATAGTAGCTGATTTTACAGGTTCTGAAGTCATGGAAAGAGAACCAAAATGAAATATCCTGGTATTTTTAATCAGTTCTTCGTTTATATCACTTTCATCCAGCATCATATCTGCGCCTGGATTTCTGTAAAATGAAAAATCTCTGTCTCCATCAGGAAATGTATGTACAAATGCCAGTGTCGTATGAATCTTGTCATCCATAACCAGACCTTCAGTCCCGATACCAACTTCTTTAAGAGCATCCTGAAGCTGATGCCCGAACATATCATTTCCGACCTTCCCGATAAATGATGTACTGTGACCAAGTTTTGTAAGCATAGCAAGAACATTACACGGTGCCCCACCGGGATTTGCCTCCATAACTGGATTTCCCTGAGAACTGACTGCATTTTCGGTAAAATCAATAAGTAACTCCCCAAGTGCTACAACATCCATTTTAATCAAAACACCTCCCCATATCAAATATTCCCCAAAAGATGACAGCAGCGAACCAGGTTTACTTCTGTCATGTTTTTGATGACACTTTGAACCTGATTCAAACTGTCATCTTTTTGATTACTGTATTACATGTACATCTAATTGATTATATGGTATCTCTATATTGTTTTCTCTGAGTACCAGAAGTATTTTTTCATTAAGCTGTCTTCTTACGTTGTTGAATTCAGATACAGGAACCATACAGAATACACCTAATACTATAGAATGATCACTGAGTTCTTCAACAAATACATCTCTTGGAGCCCCAAGTATCTTATCCTGTGAATCCAGCATAGTTTTAAGTACTGTCTTGGTTTTTTCTATATCCGAATCATAGGCTATATTTACTTTTATAAGCAGAGCCCTGTTCTCGTTACCCTTCCTGTTTATAACAGAATTATTGGTAAGCTGGGAATTAGGTATTTTAACCACTTCTCCGAGAATCGTATTGATAGTTGTATAATATATCTCTATCTCTTCTACTGTTCCTTCTATATTTGCACCGGGTATAACTATATAGTCTCCCTTTTTAATCGGCTTAAGTGCAAGAAGAAGTATTCCACCTGCGAAGTTGGAAAGCGCTCCCTGCATTGCAAGGGATATACCAACACCAGCTGAAGCTACAAGAGCCGCTATAGAAGTAACCTCTACTATCTTAAGCTGAGTAATGATCGTAAAAACAGCAAATACCAATATACAGTATCTTACGAGATTTATCACAAAATGACTTGCTGTCTGATCAACACCCTTATTATCTAGCTTTGCCTGAATAGATGCAGCTATCTTCTTTAGTATCTTACTGAGTATCACATATAAAACAATAGCTATAACCAGCTTAATCAGAAAATCAAAGAAGAAATTTCCCTTATCATGAAGCCAGTTTTTCATATCTTCCATAGATACAATAGTAATATCCCTATAAGAATTTATAGTTTTATCTATAATCATTTATTAACCCTCATAATATATTTATATTCGCGAAGGAGCTGATATATAGATGACACGAGTGTTTGCCTGAGAGACCGTTTCGGGTCTGTGCCACATCGCTTAAGCGATGTGCAAGGATTGCATAAGCAATCCTTGGTTCTGCTTTGCAGAACGCATGCCGCTTTGCGGCATCACCGATTGCTACGCAATCGGCAACTGATTCGGCGCTTAGCGAGTCACGAATCTTAGACGATGTTAGAGCTTAGCGTCCGCTAGTGGTACCCGAACCGTGCGAAAGCTGAGTCTCTCAGATAAATATCTCGTGGCATCAATTATCAGCTCTACGCGGAGATTAATTACAACCCATACTTACTCTCAATATCATTTATATAACTGAACCTTGAACTGATATCCTTATCAAGTGTATTATAGGTTCTCTCAAACCTCATATTCTTCATGATATCCTCGTAATCCCTGGCAGCCAGCTCTCTTTCGAGATTAATATATATCTCATCCTTTTCAAAGAGAGTCTTAACATATCTTCTTCCGTCTCTTACTCCAAGTTCTTTCTTGACACCCAGATCTTCTTTATCGAAGTTCATGGTTCCACTGAGAAGTCGTCCCAGTTCATGGCTTGGACGTATATCGATTATCTCTGCATCAGCAAACTGTTCAGGATTCTTAATATCAGATTTTGTACTTAATTCTATTACAATGAATCGTCTTAATCCCATATCGTAAAGAGGCTTTATAGGAACATTATCCTTTACACCGCCATCAACATAAAGCTTTCCTTCAACCTCTGCAGGATTATATATAACAGGAAGCGCTGTAGTTGCAAGCACAGCATTTTTTATAAAATCAAAATCCTTACCCTGAAGACTGAAATATTCTATCTGATAATCTCTATAGGTATCTTCCACTGAAGTAGAGGTAAGAAGCTTCATCTCCTCATCAGTTATCTGAGAGGATGTAACGATATTCGGTGGACAGGCTGCCGCAGCCAGATATGTCGGAATAGTTTTAATTTCGCTATTACCTTCCGAATCAGAAACTGCAGTAAATAAGCTGTAATCCAGATATTTATCTATAAGTCTTTCTGTTTCATTTCTTGAAAAATGACTGTCACCGGACTGAAGCTGTGTGGGATCGGTATTAAAGAATACCTTATAGTCTATATCATTCCAGGCTTCTTCCATCTGGCTGATAACTCTTTCAAGACCACCTTCTGCAAGTCCCTCAGAGAAAAGCACAGCATTTACGCCACCAATTGAAGTACCGGACACAGCAACTATATCATTCATGAGTCCAGCCTCAATAAGTGATTTGATCATTCCTATCTGATATATACCCTTACCGCCACCCCCGGCAAGTACAAGACCAGTTCCTTCCATAAGCTTTACCCCTTCATATAATCCTTCTCAAATTAAAATAAAACTATTTTTCAAGATATTTCTTATTCTTTATAAAATCGATCAGATCCAGTTCTTTAGAGGATTCTTTTGTAAATATAGTTCCTACATCCTCACCATCAAGAAGACTATGAATTATATCCATCTTAGATGATTCTACTATAGCTACATCAGCTCCCGCATAACAAGCGATCTGAGCAGCGGCAATCTTCGTATACATACCACCAGTTCCGTAGCTTGTAACCGTACCCTTTGCCATATCTTTAAGAGAATCATCTATATGATCGATAACAGATAAACGCTTAGCATTTGGATTCTTTCTCGGATCATCTGTATAGATACCATTAATATCCGTAAGAAGAATAAGCATATCTGCCCCGATGAGTGTTGAAACAATTGCTGAAAGAGTATCATTATCACCGAACTCAATCTCGTCAGTAGCAACCGTATCATTCTCATTTACGATTGGAACAACATCCAGATCCAGAAGCTGCTTCAGTGTATTTTCTGCATTCTTTCTTCTTTCATCATTTGTAATAACGTCAAATGTAAGCAGAACCTGCGCTGCCTTATTATTATATTCCATAAAAAGCTTCTGATACAGCATCATCAGTTCACCCTGACCAAGTGCCGCACAGGCCTGGATCATAGAAAGGATCTCCGGTTTTTTATTCAGCCCCAGTATCTTTCTTCCAACAGGAATAGCTCCTGAAGAAACAAGTACAACATCCTTTCCCTGATTTTTGAGATCACAGATGATTCGGATCATTTTCTCTATCTTGATAAAATCAAGTTCTCCGGTCTCCTGATGCATAAGGGATGAAGATCCGACCTTTATTACTATACGCTTCTTATAACGAAGCGTCTCTCTTATATCTATATTCATGTCCATTGGGGTATAATCCTTTCTATTCATTCCATGCTTTTCCTTCAAACAGAAATACATTGGAGTTTTTACACTCAAATCATATTATATAACACTATATACGATTTACAAGTATTTTGAAGTCTCATAAGCCTTATAGCTTTCTATAAGATCCTCGATCAGATATTCCGACAAAGCTTCTGCAGCCTTTATACCATCAGCCGCAGCCGAGGTAATACCACCTGCATAACCAGCGCCTTCGCCTGTGGGGAAAACACCGGGGAAGCCTGGAGCCATCATATTTTCATCCCTGTTAATCCTTACGGGAGAACTGCTCCTTGCTTCAACAGCAGAAATAACAGTATCGGGATCATCATAGCCTTTTATTCTGGTTCCGAAATACGGCATAGCCTCAAGTATGGCATCATATACATACTTCGGAAGAACTTCTTTTATAGATGAAGGTTTGTAACCACCGCAGATACACGGTTTTATACTGCCAAATGTATCGGTCACATTTCCTTCCTTCATATCTTTATATGTGGTAACGGGGATAAGACCCTCACCGGCTCTGAAAGCAGCTTTTTCAAGTTCCTGCTGAAAAGCCATTCCTCCAAGAACCTCTATATCATCATACCTGCAGTCCTTATAATCTTCAGGCGTGATATTCACTATAATAGCCGAATTTGAATTGTCTCCGGATCTGTCCTTATAGCTCATTCCGTTTATACAGATACCACCGTCCTCGGTCGAGGAATTTACCACATAACCACCGGGACACATACAGAAGGAGAAAACACTTCTTTCCTCTTCAAGAGTTTTGGTATGATAAGTCAGCTTATAATCAGCTGTTGGAAGCTTATCACCGTATAAATCCCTGTAATTCTCACCATACATAGCTTTATTGATGGTTTCAGCTTTATGTTCAACCCTGACGCCGATGGCAAAGGGCTTTTTATCCATTTCAAATCTCTGCTTATAAAGCATTTTTACGGTATCTCTGGCGCTGTGACCAATAGCAAGTATAACACTTCTTGTACTGAGCTTATATTTTCCATCAGGTCCTTCAACCGTCAGCTCATACAGCGGCAGCTCAGACTCATAGCCGAAATCTCCTGATTCCAGAGCAAAATCAATACCAACAAGCTTGTTACCAAACCTTATCTCACCGCCATGTCTAATGATATCCTCTCTCATTTTCACAAGAATATCTCTCAGAACATCAGTACCGATATGAGGTTTAGCCATATATCCAACAGAATCATCAGCCCCGTATCTGACAAAGGTATCAAGTACTTCCTTAAAATATCCGCCTCTGTCTTTATTTCCGGTGTTCAGCTTGCCGTCGGAAAATGTACCGGCCCCACCTTCTCCAAAGCAGACATTGCTTTCCTCATCAAGTCTGTTTTCTTT
>JAFWSY010000119.1 GCA_017519155.1 Eubacterium sp. | reverse complement strand
CATCACAGTAGTCGGAAAAGATACCGTTGGTATAATCGCAAAGGTATGTAATTACCTTGCAAGCAATAACATCAATATAAATGATATAACCCAGACAACCATGCAGGGTTATTTTAACATGATGATGCTGGTAGATACCTCCCAGTCCATGAAGCAGCACGGTGAACTATCAGATGAGCTAAAGTCACTGGGCGAGGAGATAGGCGTTCAGATCAAAGCACAGAAGGAAGAAATCTTCCAGATGATGCACCGCATATAAAAAAGATGACAATTTTATATCAGATGAAAAAGTGTCATCTTTTGAAAAAAATATATGAATGAGGATATAGTATGATTACATTAGATGAGGTTTTGGAAACAAATGAAATGGTTCAGCGTATGAACTTTGATGTTCGTACCATAACCATGGGTATCAGCCTCCTTGACTGTGTGGGAAGCACTGTTCAGGAAACCTGTGACAATATATATAATAAGATAACCACAAAGGCAAAGAATCTTGTTAAGGTGGGTGAGGAGATTACTTCCATGTATGGTATACCCATCGTTAATAAGAGAATCTCGGTTACACCGATCGCTCTTGTGGGAGGCTCTGTATGTAAGTCTATAGATGACTTTGTTGAGATTGCTAAAACTCTGGACAGGGCAGCACATACTGTGGGAGTTAATTTCCTGGGAGGTTATTCTGCACTTGTATCAAAGGGCATGACTCCTGCTGATGAACTCCTTATACAGTCTATTCCAAAGGCTCTTGCAGAGACTGAGCTGGTATGCTCATCTGTTAACTGCGGTTCGACTAAGACAGGAATAGATATGGACGCGGTAAGACTTATCGGTGAGAAGATAAAGGAAGCTGCTGAGCTGACTCGTGACAGAGACAGTTTTGCTACGGCAAAATTTGTTGTATTTTGCAATGCTCCGGATGATAATCCTTTCATGGCCGGTGCATTTCACGGTGTTACAGAAGGTGACACCATTATAAATGTCGGCGTTTCAGGTCCGGGCGTTGTTAAGACTGCGCTGGAACAGGTAAGAGGTGAAAGCTTCGAGGTTCTGTGCGAGACCATAAAGAAGACTGCATTTAAGATAACAAGAGTTGGACAGCTGGTGGCTAAGGAAGCTTCTGAAAGACTTGGTGTTCCTTTTGGAATAGTTGATCTCAGTCTTGCTCCGACACCTGCCATAGGTGATTCGGTGGCTGATATCCTTTGCGAGATGGGACTTGAGTATGCAGGCGCTCCGGGTACAACAGCAGCTCTCGCGCTTCTTAATGATCAGGTTAAGAAGGGCGGCATCATGGCTTCCTCATATGTAGGCGGACTGTCAGGTGCATTTATTCCTGTTTCTGAGGATCAGGGCATGATAAATGCTGTCGAGAAGGGTGCACTTACTATAGAGAAGCTTGAAGCTATGACCTGTGTATGTTCAGTAGGACTTGATATGATCGCCATACCGGGAGATACTTCGGCTGCTACTATATCGGGAATAATAGCAGATGAGATGGCAATCGGTATGATAAATCAGAAAACAACAGCTGTTCGTATCATGCCTATCGTAGGCAAGAAGGTTGGCGACAGAGCAGTATTCGGAGGACTTCTTGGTGAAGCTCCGGTTATGCCTGTAAATAATTACAGCTGCGCTGATTTTATAAACAGGAAAGGTCGTATCCCTGCTCCGATACATTCGTTTAAAAACTAATTATATATCAATGATTTAGAGGCAATATGAAAGCAGAGTATATAATCACTGATTACAATTCAAAAAGTACAGCATTTTTACTTGAGGATGGCAGGCTTGTAAGAGCCTGTCCTCTTTGTAATGAAAATATACTGGGAAATGTATATACCGCCAAGGTCGTCAATATAGTTAAGTCCATTAATGCCGCATTTCTGGATGCAGGAATAGGAGACTATCTCTATTATCCTATTGCGGATAATGACGGAAAACATATCTATACGAGACACGGTAATTCCAAAAAGTTGTGTGAAGGAGATGAGCTTCTTGTCCAGATAATAAAGGAACCCATCAAGACAAAGAAGGGTGAGGCTTCCTCAAATATCTGTCTAAAGGGAACCGGTGTAATAGTAAACAGAACTAAAGAAATCGGAATATCCGTCAAGATCACCGATGATGAGAAGAGAAGTCAGCTTAAGGCTGCTGTAACCCCTGTGGTAGAAAAGTACAGTGATATAAATGCCGGAGTCATAATAAGGACAGCGGCTGAGAATATGGAACCGGAACAGATAACGAAGGAAGCGGATGAATTATTATGTAAACTAAAGGCTATGATAGATAAGGCTGCCTTTATGAATGCTAAGCTATCTGTATATAAGCCTGAAAATAGATTATTAGTGTATGTAAGAGATATATGTATAAGACAGAAGTATGATGAATTTGAAATCATCACGGATAAAGAGGATATCTTTGATGAACTGAAAGGTATGCTGGCAGATCTGGAAATAGGTGGTAACTATTCATCTGATAAATCTTTTAAACTGAGACTGTTTTCGGATAACATGACTACACCGACTCTGGTATATGATCTTAAGTCTAAGCTGGAAAAGGGGCTGGCCAGAACTATCCATCTTAAGTCCGGAGGTTCCATAGTGGTGGAACCAACTGAGGCAATGACCGTGATAGATGTAAATACAGGCAAGGCTATAAAGGGAAAAAGCACAGAGAATACATTTCTCAAGATAAATAAAGAAGCTGCACAGATGATAGCCCGAACCCTCAGACTCAGGAATCTGTCGGGTATCATAATCATCGATTTCATCAATATGAAGCAGTCCGAAAATGTACACGAGCTTATTGAATATCTTAAGGCTCAGGTGGCAATAGATGAGGTGAAAGTCAATTATGTGGATATGACTTCTCTTGGTCTGGTGGAGCTGACCAGAAAAAAAGAATCACATCCGTATACTATTAAAGACTTTGAATGATAAGTGGAGAGTATCATTATGAGAATAAATAAAAATGGGATAATGAGAATTATAAGTCTTGTTATGACTTTGATCATTATCATCTCTGAATTAAGTGTCAGTACCATCAAAACTGAGGCAGCTTCCATAGAGTATAACTATGCAAAGCTTCTTCAGGAGTCCTTATATTTCTACGATGCAAATATGTGTGGAACTGAAGTCTCTGATAAGTCCGCATTTTCCTGGAGAGGAAACTGTCATGCAGGAGATAAAAAGGTCAAGATAAATGGAAAGACTGTAGATGTAAGCGGAGGTTTTCATGATGCAGGAGACCATCTGAAGGCAGGACTTCCTCAGGCATATACTGCAACCATGCTCGGAATAGAGTATATGGAATTTACCGATGCATTTAATGAAACCGGCAGTACTGCACATCTGAAGAAGATAACAACACATTTTGCAGAGTATTTTGAGAGGTGTACAGTTCTTAAAAAAGATGGCTCTGTAGATTTCTTTGTATATCAGGTTTCTGATGGGGATGAGGATCATAAGAAATGGGAAGCTCCCGAGAAGCAGAATTCAGTAAGGAAGGTTTATTATACTTCCAAGAAGAATCCTGCTACAGATGAAGTTAGTGAAGCTGCAGCAGCGCTGGCTGTTCAGTATATTAATTTTAATGACAAGACAGCTCTTGATTTTTCAAAGAAACTGTTTGCCTATGCAAAGAGCTTTAAGACCAAGAAGGTAACCAAGGAGGGACTGTACGATTCCAGTACAGGAGGCTATCTCTATGATTCACAGTCCTGGGGAGATGACTATGCTCTGGCTGCGGCACTTTTATATAAGGCTACAAAGGACAGCACCTATAAATCTGAATTCGATAAAATAAAAAGCTCTAATCAGGGTGGTTATAACATCTATTCCTGGCTTTCCTGGGATAATGTAAGTGCCCTTGCTGATTATTACGGGGCAGGCAATAAGGATTCGCTTAAGACCTGCGCTGACAATATGAAACGATCTGATAAAGGTTACAGCTGTCTTCTTGAATGGGGCAGTGCAAGATATAACTGTAATACACAGTTCCTTGGACTTCTTTATGACAAGGCATCAAAAAAGAAAACCTATAAATCCTGGGCTACCGGACAGATGAAATATCTTATGGGTAACAATAAGCAGAAGAAATGCTACATAGTTGGATATAATAAGCGCTCTGTTAAGTACCCGCATCACAGAGCTGCATCCAACTCCACTGATGCAGGAATAGAGTCCAAGGACCATTATATACTTCTGGGAGCTCTTGTTGGTGGTCCTAAAGACAGCAGTGGTACATATACAGACAGCCAGTCTGATTATCAGTGTAACGAAGTTGCTCTTGATTATAATGCAGGACTGGTGGGAGCGGCGGCAGGACTTTATCTGATACATAAAAAGGATACAAATGCTGCTATATCTCTTATGACCAAGAGTGATCTGAAGAAGATCAAGCTGAGATTCAACTATGGGCTCGGTCTTACTAAGCCATCTATTCTTACAGCCAAGAATAATAAGAAAAAGTCGGTTACTCTCAGCTGGTCTAAGAAGGATGGGGCAAATGGTTATCAGGTTCAGTATTCCACCAGTAAGAAATTCAAGAGTAAAAAGACCGTTGAAATAACAGGCAGTGATATAACAACCACTCGCCTGAAGAAGCTGAAAAAGAAAAAGAATTATTACATCCGTGTGAGGGCTTATAAAACAGTGGATGGCAGAAAACAATACTCTGCATGGTCGGCTAAAAAGAAGGTTAAGATCAAGAAGTGAAAATAAGTCAGGAGAGTATACGATTTTTCTTGACAAGGATATTTATTATATGATAATATCCTGCTCAATACAAATATAGGGAGTAGCTAACAAAGCACAGTTTGTTTCAGATATACAAATTATGAGTTGGTTGCATCTTCGTCAGTACGACTGATTATATCAGTCCGGAGTGTAAATAATAAGCGAGACTATTTTGTGGTTAATAACCGCAGAATGTCCCGCTTTTTTTATTAAATTTTTTAGAAAAAAGTGAGACCTTAAAGTGAGAAAGGAGGTAAAGAGTGATGGCATATTTTCCACCGGTCCCTGTTATACGCAGGAATCTAATAATTACAAGACTCCGGCAGTGCAGCGCATTTTCCAAGGATACAGCGGTGACACTAAGGGAGGCGGGAGTTATAAATCCAAGTGGTTTTCCAAGAATCACTGAACTCCTTTGTAAGAGAGGAATCATTTATCAGGATGGCGACAGATACTATCTGGGTATCAGATAGAGATATCTTGTTTTAACCCTGAGAGATTCCTTATGAAAACGATTGATTAATAAATGAAAGGGTTAAAACGATGTTAATGATTAATTATATTATTTTAGGTGTAGTTGTTGTTTTGGCATTAGTAATTATAATGACCAGTTATGTTAAGGCTCCGCCTGACAAAGCATATATAATCTCAGGACTTAGGAAAAAGCCAAAGGTTCTTATCGGTAGAGCAGGACTTAAGCTTCCTTTCCTTGAGAGAAAAGATGAACTTATCATCAAGCAGATATCAATTGATATCAAAACCGGTGACTATGTTCCGACTTCTGACTTCATCGGTGTTAATATCGATGCAGTTGCAAAGATCAGACTTATGACCGGACCGGATGGAATTCAGAGGGCTATGTCAAACTTCCTCAACATGAATGAGCAGAAGATTGCTGCAGCTCTTGTTGATTCTCTTCAGGGTAACATGCGTGAGATCGTTGGTACTATCACACTTAAAGAGCTTTGCAATGACCGTAAATCCTTTGGTGATCAGGTTCAGGAAAAGGCTCAGCTGGATATGAACAGACTTGGTGTAGAAATCATTTCCTGTAATATACAGCATGTTGAAGATAAGAATGATCTTATAAATGCACTTGGTCAGGACAACATGGCAGCTATTCAGAAGTCAGCAAGTATTGCTAAGGCAAATGCTGACAGAGACGTAGCTATAGCTCAGGCACAGGCACAGAAGGAAGCAAATGATGCCAGAGTTCATGCTGAAACTGAGATAGCTATTAAGCAGAATGATCTTTCAATTAAGAAATCAGAACTTAAGACTATTGAGGATACAAAGAAAGCTGAGGCAGATGCTGCATATTCGATTCAGCAGGAGACACAGCGTAAGACCATAGAGATTACCAGAGCTCAGGCTGATATCGCAAAGCAGGAACAGGAAATCACACGTAAGCAGAAGGAAGCTTCAGTTAAAGAGCAGGAGCTGGATGCACAGATCCGTAAGCAGGCTGATGCAGATAAATATCGTCAGCAGCAGATGGCTGAGGTAGACCTCTTCAAGAGACAGAAGGAAGCGGAAGCTCAAAAGTATGAATTTGAGAAGGCTGCTGAAGCAAAACGTATACAGGCAGAAGCTGAAAAGTATGCAGTTGAACAGGAGGCAGCTGCAATTAGAGCTAAGGCTGAGGCAGAAGCTGCAGGAATCAAGGCCAAAGGTGAAGCAGAAGCCGCTGCTATAAAGGCAAAGGCTGAAGCTGAGGCTGCAGGTATTGATAAGAAAGCAGAAGCTATGAAGAAATACGGCGAAGCTGCTATTGTAGAAATGCTTTGCAACATGTATCCTGAAGTTGCTCGTGCAATTGCTGAGCCACTTGGAAAGATTGATAAGATCACTATGTATGGTGAAGGAAATACAGCCAGACTGACAGAGGATGTTACAAAATCCTTCAAGCAGACAATCGATGGACTTTCAGATTCACTTGGCATAGATCTAAATACTGTTGTTTCCAGTTTCCTTGGAAGTAAAGCAGCGGGAGATATCACAAAGAATCTTCCGATAGTGGATAGTAATGGCAACGTTAGTGAAAGTGCTGAAAACTTAAAAGAAACAAAAACAAATGCACTTCCTCCGGTAAGAAAGGGTAACAAAGACAAATAATTATATAAAACTTCAGAAAAGAATCGAATCAAAGATTCTTTTCTGAAGATAATAGTATTTATATTCAAAGGGAATATTTATGAGTGAAGAGAAAAATTTTAAAGAATTAGGAAAATGGCTATGGATTATATTTTGGATGACTATCGCTGTAACTGTAATATCGCTTTTATTAGATAATGGTATTGCAACTAAATATATACCAGGTAATGTGTTGATAGATAAGATCATCGCGGGCGTCTTTTTATTGACTCGAGCTATAATCATTTATAAGCTTTTTCCTATGCAAAAAAAATATCAGATATCAGGAATTTTAGGGATTCTTGCAGTCGTTATGTTTGCTGTTGAAAGTATTGTCTTTATTGATGGAAAATATGATGCCTGGTCACTAATCGTTACAATTCCTGCACTTATAATATATGTTATAAGTGGAATTATGGAAATGAAAGCCCATTCACTTGTTCTTGAAGAAGTGAATGATAAGATGTCAAGAAGATGGAATATATCAAAAAATTTGTATATAGGAGGTTTAATTAGTTTCATTATTGGCGTGTTGATTATTTTGTTGCTTAATCTTATCACTGGTTCTTCAAGTTTCAATTTTGATAATTTCCAAAATGTAATGGTTATGCTTGTTATAAGCATGATATTGATCTTTGTGGGAACTGCATTGATACTGGTAGTAAATATATTGCAAATTGTTTATATATTTCTTACTGCAAAATTTTTAAAGAAAAATTATACTGAATATTAATAAAAAGGTGGGAATATGGAAAAGAATATCCGTATAAACCAATGCATGGTATTATTTAAGAAAGAACTTGAGAGGAGATAATTATTTTGAAATTGAAGTATTTTGGATGTAGTTTATTGCAGTTTATATTATTTAATTTACTGTTGATCATACCGCTTATGCTGGTATTGATTTTAAGTATTAATAATGTAAATTCAGCTTTGTACAAAAAAACGGGAGCCTATACTGCAATTGCTTCTTTAACAGATAAAATGCTTGAAAAAATGGAAATAGATAAATCTGTTTTTGACAGTAATGATTTATTAAAACTAAATGAGGATCTGGCTGTTGAATCACAGAAAGATTTTTTTGCCGGAATGAATGATACTTATAATTTTGATAAGTTTACTGATTTTCTGAAGAAAAATGAAGATAAAATAACTCAGAGCAGAGGAGAAGGCTTAACAGAAAAGGATTATAGTATTATAGCTAAATATAAAGAAATATTAAAAGGTAAAACTGATGATTCGGATTTAGCAGAAGATGGTATTATGAATATTCTTAAATTCTTTAGTAGTAAATCGACATTTATTATTTTATGCGTGGTAAGTGTTATTTTGATTCTTTTGATTGCACTTATACTAAAAGGATATTTTGAAAATGCTTTAATATTCTATATTATTCCGACCATATGTTCAGGAGCATTGGGAGCCCTTTTCTATAGCGCACTAATTGGATTGCGTGATGGTAATGGAGGTTCACGTATAGATTTCTATAATGAGTTTTTTGGATCTGCGAGAAATATTCATTTAGTATTTTTGATTTTGGGTATAGGACTTATAGTTGCTCGAGTGATTTGTAAAAAAAGGAATGCTGTTTGATGCTTCCCCCCAATAATAAAAGAAGGATGGAAAAATGAGTAAAAGAATGAAAACCTATGGGTTGGCAGTATTAATTGCGTTTCTGACAACAATAATAATCTTTTCGATATTTGTTTCACGAATGTATAAGAGTTCAGAGGATACGTATCATTCTATGACTGAAAGAGTTTGTGACAAACTGATTAACTCTACATATAAAAATTATGTATTACAGGATGTGGAAGAACGAAACCAACTTCTGGAACAAACCTATGGAATACCACTTACAGATGAAGAAAGATATCGTGAGTTTAAATGCCAGCTTACAAATACAAGTGCAGGAGTTAGTGACGGCTCGGGTAATATTTCAACCGATTATGGTATTGTTGCAAATTCTATTTACAGATACTATGATTCTGATATGAACAGTCTGATAATGGATAATACATTATTGTTCGTGGAAAAAATTGGACAGGAAAATAAAAAGGTAAGTATATACTATACATGTCAGGACGAGTCTCTGGCTGAACAGATCAGACTGATCCGTGGCAAATATGGCAGTGAAGATGCTTCGCTTCGTTTTATCGTTGAAAATATATATATTAAAGGTACCGAATTTGTTCCTGCTAAGATTACTTACAGTTATTTAGACGAAAATGGTAACAGATCAAATGAAGAAGCCTTAAGTACAAAGATCAAAACAGCTAAGTCCATGGAAGAAGAAGGCTATAGATTTGTTGAAGTTAGTGGAGACTTTGGAATAGGAGATAGTATAAGCAGTAAAGATATGGGGGGATATTTTAACTATGCAGCTGAAATAGATGATATAAGAATGGACAGAATAAATGAGCTAATTGATGAAGCTCAAAAGCAAAATAAAAATGATGCTAAAGAAACTGTTTTTATCACTAAAAAACCCAGTGGTTCCGGTATAGAATATTTTACTCTTCATAAAGTTACACCAGAGAACTCTAATGAAAGCTTCTATGCATTATCTTATGAGAAAAAATCATTTGGTTTTCTTTTTGTAGAATATATCATTATGGGTAAACATGGCCTTCTGGGTATAAGTCTTACTGTGATCGCAGTACTTCTATCCTTTGCTATATCTCTTGTGTCAGCAACAATATACCTGGGTAAAAACAAAAAACAGCAAGTCTTGGGACTTCAGCAATAATATATAACTTAAAGGCAGTTGAGTCTATCGGCTGTCTTTTTTTATTTGTTGGACAAATGGTATAATAAATAAAACAAATGACAGAATTTTTTCATATAGTTATTGACAAATATGTGTTATAGTAGAGATTGGGAGAACAGAAGTTATTTCGTACAGAGGACGAACTAATATGAAAAGAGAAATAATCAAATTAATAAGTTATATATTTTTATCTTTTTTGGTGATTTCACTGTTTGTTTTTGGAATGCCCATTTATTCAAAAGCTGATGGAATATATGATTATGGATATTGTGATGATGAAGTTACTGCAGAATTGGGGCTTGGTAGTAATGCAAATGGTAGGTATCACGAGTATACAATAACTATTCATAACAATAATCCATTTACGGTCAGATCATGGATGGCGATTGTTACTACGACTGAAGAAGTAGGAACATTGATTAATAATTCAGATAACGATACATGGAATCAATTTAGATGTTTTAAAGATGGTAACAAAATATATGTTTATCCATTGAGAGCTGAGTTTAAAACAATTGACGCGAATGGAACGTTGAGATTTGCAGATCATGCTAAATTCTGCTATATAGGTGGTGATGCAGTTTCGGTTGTCATTCGTTACAGTTATGAACCTAATACCTTTGATGAATTTATAAAACATCCTATATTTGTTCCGGAGCCGACGGCTGCACCGACAGCGACTCCAACACCAACAGCAACACCAACGATGACGCCGTCACCGACAGCGACACCAAGTGCTACACCTACGCTTGAGCCGACGGCAACTCCTACATTGGAGCCAACACCGGAACCGACAGCGACTCCTACATTAGAGCCGACACCGGAACCGACAGCGACACCAACGATAGAGCCGACACCGGAACCGACAGCAACACCTACATTGGAGCCAACACCTGAACCGACAGCGACTCCTACATTAGAGCCGACACCGGAACCGACAGCGACACCAACGTTAGAGCCGACACCGGAACCGACAGCAACACCAACGTTAGAGCCGACACCGGAGCCGACGGCAACTCCTACATTAGAGCCGACACCGGAACCAACGGCAACTCCAACATTGGAGCCGACACCGGAACCAACGGCAACACCAACATTGGAGCCAACACCGGAACCGACAGCGACTCCTACATTAGAGCCGACACCGGAGCCGACAGCAACACCAACGCTGGAGCCAACGGCAACACCAACATTGGAGCCAACAGCAACACCAACGTTAGAGCCAACGGCAACACCGACATTAGAACCGACAGCGACACCAACGTTGGAACCGACACCGGAGCCAACAGCGACACCAACGTTAGAGCCGACAGCAACACCGACATTAGAACCGACAGAGGCACCTACAGAAGAGCCGACAGCTAGTCCGACGGCGGATCCGACTGAAGGACCTACACCAACGAGTGAGCCAACAGATGGACCTACACCAACGAGTGAGTCGACAGACGGACCTACACCTACGAGTGTACCTACAGATGTTCCTACACCAACAAGTGTACCTACGGCTACTCCGACCGTTACACCGTCAGCTACACCAACGATCGCACCTACACCTGATGTGATTCCAACGGGTGTTCCGACACCGTCAAGTACTCCGAAGCCTACCGAGGAACCTGCAGTTGTGGAAACTCCAAAGCCAACGGAAGAACCGGAAGAGGATGAGGAAGATATATATAATGAAGAGGGCCTTGGTTTTGATAATACTCCTCTTGGAGAAGGTGCTCTTGTAGATATAGCTGATGCAGCCATTGTTAATTCAAAATCAGAAGAAGGTCCATCCGGATCTGTATATGGTCTGCTTCAGGCAAGAATGAGTAAAACAACTAAGAACTCCATCACAATTAAGTGGAAGAAGTTGGATGGAGCTAAATACATCATTTATGGAAATAAATGCGGTAAAAAGAAGAGATATAAAAAGATAGCAACCGTTAAGGGTACCAGCTATAAACTGAAGAAGTTGAAGAAGGGTACATATTACAAATACATGGTAGTTGCTGTTAAGGATGGAAGAGTTGTTTCAACTTCAAAGACTTTACATATAGCTACTAAGGGTGGAAAGATTGGAAATACCAAGAAGGTCATCCTGAACAGAAAGAAAGCGACGATGAAGAAGAACAAGATCATTAAGATCAAGGCTAAGCTTAAACCTGAATCAAGTAAGCTTAAGGTTAAGAATCACAGAAGCGTTGCTTATGAGTCCAGCAATACCAATGTAGTTACTGTTACAAAGCAAGGAATGGTAAAGGCCGTTGGAAAGGGTAAAGCATATGTATATGTATATGCTCAGAACGGTGTTCCTGCGAAGGTAAAAATAACAGTAAAGTGACATAAGTGATAAAATAAAGCTAATATGCGTAAAAATAGTGGGGATGTGTCAAATAATAGTTGACATATCCTCACTGTTCGTTGTATTATAACACGGTATGCCGCACAGCGAGGTAGAGAAAGTGCGCCCATTTGCTTATAAAGCACCATATATTAGGGGTGCCACCGTAGTTGGCGAGTCTTGTAAGTAAGGAGGAAAAAGCTAATGTACGCTATTATTGCAACAGGTGGAAAGCAGTACAAAGTAGCAGAAGGTGATGTTATCAGAGTTGAGAAGCTCGGCGCAGAAGATGGTGCAGAGGTAACATTTGATAACGTAATCGCAATCAATGATGACAAGGATGTACTTGTTGGAGATAAGGTTGCTAATTCTGTTGTTAAGGCTACTGTAGTTAAGACTGCTAAGGCTAAGAAGGTTGTCGTTTACAAGTATAAGCCTAAGAAGGGCCATCACAAGAAGAACGGTCACAGACAGCCATATACAGAAGTTAAGATCGAAGCTATCAATGCTTAATCGCAAGTGATATCATATATCACGAAAGGTAAATCATGATAAAAGTTTGTTTTTATTCCAGGAATAATACATATTATGGTTTTAAAATAACAGGTCATGCAAATTATGGATGCTGTGGTAAGGATGTAGTATGTGCAGGAGTTTCTGCTCTTGTTATTAATACAGTAAACAGTATCGAACAATTTACAGATGACAGCACTTGCTGTGAGGAATTTGAGAGCGGACTTGTAAAGTTTAAGATCATGGGAGATGTAAGCTCCGGGAGTAAACTGTTACTAAGGTCTCTTCGATTAGGACTATGTTCTATATATGAAGAGTACGGAGATAAGTATATTCAGATATTTTTCAGGGAGGTAAGTCATGTTTAAGATGAATTTACAGCTCTTCGCTCATAAGAAGGGAATGGGTTCTACAAAAAACGGTAGAGATTCTGCTTCTAAGAGACTCGGAGCTAAACGTGCAGACGGTCAGTTTGTAAAGGCCGGAAATGTACTTTATACACAGCGTGGAACAAAGATCCATCCAGGACTTAATGTTGGACGTGGCGGAGATGATACTCTGTTCGCATTAACAGATGGTGTTGTTAGATACGAAAGACTTGGAAGAGACAGGAAGCAGGTTTCAATCTACCCTGTTGCTTAATCATGTTTATTAATTGATTAATCAAGTTATACGTAGAACCTTATGGAGCTTTGATATTACAAAGCTCCTTTTGTTTTTTGGGAGATTAAAAAATGGCAAATGCATTTGCAGACAGAGCTAAGATATTTGTAAGATCCGGTAAAGGAGGAGACGGACATGTTTCCTTCAGACGTGAACTCTATGGACCAAACGGCGGACCGGATGGTGGCGATGGCGGAAAAGGCGGCGATGTTATATTCGTTGTGGATAAGGGCATCAATACCTTAAATGATTTTAAGAATATCAGAAAATATAAGGCTACCGATGGAGAAGAAGGCGGCAAGAGAAAATGTCATGGTGCTAACGGCAAGGATGTTGTTATCAAAGTCCCTCCTGGAACTGTTATCAAAGATTTTGAAACGGGCAAGGTAATAATAGATATGGCCGAAAGAGAAGAGCCTTTTGTTCTGCTTCAGGGCGGAAGAGGCGGTAAGGGAAATATGCACTATGCAACCAGTACCATGCAGGCTCCACGTTACGCACAGCCCGGTGAGTCGGCTATAGAGAAATATCTTATGCTTGAACTTAAGATGATCGCTGATGTGGGACTGGTAGGATATCCAAGTGTTGGTAAATCCACACTTCTTTCCATGGTTTCCAATGCAAAACCGAAAATCGCCGATTATCATTTTACTACTCTTGTTCCGAATCTCGGAGTGGTAGGACTCGGTGAGGGCAGAAGTTTTGTTATGGCAGACATACCCGGAATCATAGAAGGAGCTGCCGATGGTGTAGGTCTTGGACTTACATTCTTAAGACATATAGAAAGAACCAGAGTTCTGCTTCATATAGTAGACGGTGCTTCAGTAGAAGGAAGAGATCCTATAGAGGACATAGAGGCTATTAATGAAGAGCTTAAAAAGTACAGCAATGATATTGTTGAAAGACCGACTATAATAGTTGCCAATAAGCTTGATCTTTTATCCGAAGAAGATAAAAAGGCTGTTCTTGATAAGCTACATAAGGCATATCCTGACAAGCAGGTTGTGGCTATATCTGCGGCTACAAGAGAGGGAGTTAAGGAACTTCTGGAAGCTGCTTATAAGCTTCTTGAGACAGCACCTAATGATGTTATGGAGTTTTCACCGGAGATAGTTCTCGAGGATTATGCATCCAGAGAAGAGATACTTCCTTATTCGGTTACAAAGTCTCCTGATGAGGAAAATGTATATCTGGTGGAAGGACCACGTATCGAGAAGATGCTTGGATATACTAACCTTGATGATGAAAGAGGATTTAAGTTCTTCCAGGACTTCATGGTTAAAAATGGAATTATAGATGAGTTGAAGGCACTTGGCATCCAGGAAGGTGACGAAGTCCGCGTATACGGATGGGCCTTTGACTACCTTGAATAAGAAAGGAAAAGAAGATGACTACAAAACAGCGTGCATTTTTGAAGGGAATTGCTCAAACAACTGATCCCATTCTTTCGCTCGGTAAAGCAAGCCTTACTCCGGAATTTACAGAAGCAGTCAGTGAAGCACTTAAAGCTCGTGAGCTTGTTAAGATAAATGTACTTAAGAACTGTGTTGATGTTCCGCAGAGTCTTGCGATAACTCTTTCTGAGAGAACACGTTCAGAAGTGGTTCAGGTAATAGGCAGAAAGATAGTTTTATATAAGAGGAATCAGGAAAATCCTAAGATTATATTTCCCGGAGAAAAGATAAAGAAAGCCGGAGCTAAGAAATAAGTTTATTCTTTGGTAATTGGTATGGATAATTTAGAAAAAAATCTTCTATATGATTACTTGAATGATACAGGAGATATAGCAATCCTCGGAGGTTCCTTTAATCCTATTCATAATGGTCATATAGCAATGGCTGATGCAGCACATGATATGTGTAAAACGGATGTCGTGCTGATGCCTAATAAAACTACATATTATAAAGATAATAAGGTTTTCGCAAGTGATGAGGATAGATTGTCTATGGTTAGATTTGCCGCTGAAGAAAGAGATTATCTTATGTACAGCGACATGGAAATAAAACGTGGTGGAGTTACTCATACCATAGATACCATCAGATTTCTTAAAGGTGTAAATCCTGACCGAAGGATATACTTTATTATCGGTGGTGATTCACTGGAGTGGATCGACAGGTGGGTTAATGCAGAGGAACTCCTGGAAAGTATCACGGTACTTACAGCTGTAAGAGGTGCAACTGACAGGAACCGTTCTGAGGAAATCATCAGAAAGATCAAGGATACTATTCCTGCTTCAGATATCAGACTGCTGGATATGAACAGTATGGAGATATCCTCTACTGATATCAGAAAAAGAGCGCAGGAAAACAAATCACTCAGAGATCTTGTACCGGAAAAAATCGAAGCCTTTATAAAAGAAAAGAATATATATAATGGAGCGAACAGATGAACAGAGATGAAATGATAAAAAGGCTTAAGGGTAAGCTTAATGATAAGAGATTCGTACATTCGGTAGGAGTGGAGTATACTGCGGCAACACTTGCTTTTGTTCATGGGGCGGATGTTGAAAAGGCTCGTATAGCCGGACTTCTTCATGACTGTGCTAAGTGTCTTCCTGCTGAAGAGAAGCTTCGTAAGGCTAAGAAGCATGGACTTCCTATCAACAGAAGCGAAAAGCTTAATCCCGATCTGCTTCATGGTAAGCTTGGTGCTTATTATGCAAAGAGAAAATATGATGTAAAGGATGAGGAAATACTTTCTGCTATTACTTATCATACAACAGGTCATCCAGATATGACGCTTCTTGAAAAGATCATATTTGTTGCTGATTATATAGAACCAAATCGTAAGATGGTCAAGGATATGGAGGAGATCCGAAAGGAAGCCTATGAGGATATTGATAAATGTATCATTCATATCCTGAAGAATACGCTTGATTATCTGAACAGTAAAAAATATGTGGTGGATGAGATTACAGAGCAGACTTATTATTTCTACGTAGATAAGATGCATTTAAAAGAGATAAAACATACCAAAAACGTTAAGTACGTATAAATGATTACATTTTATATACAAAGTGAGAGGAAAATATGACAGATACGAATATAGAAAATATGATAAACACTGCTACAGCAGCTATCCTTGATCGTAAGGGCTATGATGTTGTTTCTCTTCATGTGGGTAAAGTATCGATTATCGCAGATTATTTTATTCTTGCAAGTGCCTCCAACAAATCACAGCTGGACGCTCTGGTGGACAGCGTGGAAGAGAAAATGAAAGACGCAGGACATACCCTTAAGAACCGTGAAGGCAGGTCTACAGGCGGCTGGGTTCTTCTGGACTATAACGAAATCGTTATCCATTTGTTCCTTGAAGAAATGAGGGATTTCTACAGTCTTGACAGTACTTGGAGAGATGTGGACAGAAAAGAATACAAGTAGTATAATAAATAGTTGCATGTCCGATACATTTTACAAAATTGACAGATCATTCAGGGAGAGAGATATGTTCAGAGCAGTAAATGATTATATCGCAAAACTTCATATAGGTACTGATCCTGAGATATACGCAAGAATGAATGATTTTCTGTCAAAGAGTAAGAAGGTCGAGAGTTTTAATATTAACGAGAATTACAACAGATATATAGTTGATATTAAGATAAAGAAGTATACTGTTGGACTGGCTGATGAGCTGTACAGAAGATTTGAAATGGCTGTCAGCTATCCCTATTCTCATATATCAGTCAGATATAATGAGGACAACAGAGTAAGATACAGATTTGTAACCTGTCAGGAAAATAAGACAGGCGTATATATGGACGTTATCATATCACAGAAGTAGGAGAGATTATGAGAGAAACGATGTTATCAACTCCTGATGGAGTAAGAGACATATATGGAATAGAATGTGAGAGGAAGCATGCCGTTATAGGTGATATCGAAAGAGTTCTGCATCTCTATGGAAACAGAGATATAGAAACTCCGACTTTTGAATATTTCGGTATATTCAATGCTGACAGAGGTTCAGCTCCCTCAAATGAGATGTATAAGTTCTTTGACAGAGATAATAATACTCTTGTCTTAAGACCGGACTTTACTCCAAGTGTGGCAAGATGTGTTGCTAAGTATTTCCAGGAGGAAACACTTCCAATCAGACTTTGCTACAAGGGCAAAACATTTGCCAGTCTTGAAAAGCATAAGGGTAAGCTTGCCGAGATAACACAGATAGGAAGTGAACTCATCAATGACGACAGTTCTGCAGCTGACGCTGAGACGGTTGCATGTGTGATAGATTGTCTTAAAGCTTCCGGTCTGGAGGAATTCCAGATCGTAATAGGCGAGGTTGATTATTTTAAGGGTCTGATAGAAGAGGCAGGACTTGATAACAGAACAGAGAACAAAGTCAGGGATTATATACAGATAAAGAATTTCTTCGGACTTTCAGAGTATATATCGGAACTGGATATGTCAGATAAAACAAGAGATGCGCTGAATGCGCTTTCAGGGCTTTTCGGTAACACAGATATATTTGAAAAGGCTCAGCAGCTTACTGACAGTGAAAGAGCTCTTGAAGCTCTTGACAGAATGAGAAAAGTATATACGGCACTTTCTTATTATGGTTATGAGAAATATGTAAGCTTTGACCTTTCAATGATAAATGGTTTTGATTATTATACAGGAATCGTTTTCAGCGGATTCACCTATGGAACGGGAAATCCTGTAGTTAAGGGTGGAAGATATAATAATCTTCTTTCTCAGTTTGGTAAAAATGCTCCGTCCATCGGATTTTCAATCTATGTGGATGAGCTCATGAACAGTCTTACCAGACAGAAGATTCCATTTACCACAAAGCAGAAATCAGCTCTTATAGTTTATACAATAGAGCATCAGGAAGCAGCTGTGATGCTGGCTACAAACTTAAGAGCCAGAGGAATCATTGCTCAGCTTATTCGTAAATCAAAGCGACACGAGGAGGATGAATATATGGATTATTCTGATACCTATGATGTTGGCAAGATATATATAATGCAGAGTGAAAAAACTGTTCGTATAATAAGCGCTGACAGAAGTGTTGATGAAGAAAAAGATATAGAAGCCATGATAAATGAGCTTTAATAAAGTCGGAGGAAAGTATGAGATATCTTACATTTGCCTTGGCAAAGGGGCGTCTGGCTAAGGAAACCCTGAAGCTTTTAGAACAAATAGGTATAACCTGTGAAGAGATAAATGATCCGAAAACAAGGAAGCTGATCTTTCAGAATGATGAACTCGGTATGAGATTCTTTCTCTCAAAACCAAGTGATGTTCCTACATATGTAGAGTACGGCGTTGCTGATATAGGTGTTGTGGGAAGAGATACACTTCTGGAAGAGGGACGCAATCTGTATGAGGTGCTTGATCTTGGTTTCGGAAAATGCAGGATGTGTGTCTGCGGACCTGAGAGTGCGAGAGAGCTTCTAAGTAAAAATGAGATAATCAGAGTTGCTACAAAGTACCCCAGTATAGCAAAGAATTATTTCAAGGATAAGAAGAATCAGACAGTTGAGATCATCAAGCTTAATGGTTCTGTTGAACTTGCACCTATTGTAGGTCTGTCAGAGGTTATAGTTGATATAGTTGAAACCGGTTCAACTCTCAAGGAGAACGGGCTTACGGTTCTTGAAGAGATAGTTCCATTATCTGCAAGAGTCGTAGTAAATCAGGTCAGCCTCAGAATGGAGCATGAAAGAATAAATAAGCTTATGGCTGATATAAAAGGTATTCTGTAGATTAAGTATTAGTAATACATTTGGTTAATTAGGAGGAAAAAACATGAGAATAGTTATGTTAACCAATGATTCAAAGAATAAACTGATGAATGATCTTTTAAAAAGAACTACTGATGATTATTCCGAGCAGGAAGCAGTAGTTAAGGAAATCATAAAGGACGTACATGACAGAAAGGATGATGCTTTATTCGAATATACTAAGAAATTCGATAAGGCTGACATCAGTGCTGATAATGTAAGAGTTACTCCGGATGAGATAGAGGAAGCATACGGAGAAGTAGATGAAGAACTTATAAATGTTATCAGAAAGGCTATTGAGAATATCAAGACCTTCCACGAGAAACAGAAGAAGAACAGCTGGGTAACTACTGAGGATAATGGTGTAATACTCGGACAGAGAATCATGCCTATTGAATCAGCCGGAGTATATGTTCCGGGTGGCAAGGCTGCTTATCCTTCAACAGTTCTTATGAATGTTATTCCTGCTAAGGTTGCAGGTGTAAGCCGTATAGTCATGACTACACCATGTAATGCACAGGGTAAGGTTTATCCTACAACACTTGTTGCAGCTAACGAAGCAGGTGTTACAGATATATACAAAGTTGGTGGTGCACAGGCTATTGCAGCACTTGCATATGGAACAGAAAGTATTCCTAAGGTTGATAAGATAGTAGGACCGGGAAATATATATGTTGCAATTGCAAAGAGACTTGTTTATGGACACGTAAGCATCGATTCCATCGCAGGTCCGAGCGAGATACTTGTACTTGCTGATGAAACAGCAAATCCTGAGTATGTAGCAGCAGATCTTCTGTCACAGGCAGAGCACGATGAACTTGCTTCAGCTACACTTGTAACCACAAGCGAAGAGCTTGCTATAGAAGTATCAAAGTGGGTTGATACATTTACGGCTAAGCTGGAGAGAAAGGAAATTATTCAGAAGTCTTTGGATAACTTCGGTAATATATTTGTAGCCAGAAATATGCAGGATGCAGTGGATGCGACAAATGAGATCGCACCGGAGCACCTTGAGATAATAACAAAGAATCCTTGGGAAGTAATGACAAAGGTTAAGAATGCAGGAGCCATATTCCTCGGTGAGTATTCTTCCGAGCCGCTTGGTGATTACTTTGCAGGACCGAATCACGTGCTTCCTACTAACGGAACAGCTAGATTCTTCTCACCGCTCAGCGTAGATGATTTTGTAAAGAAATCCAGCATAATCAATTATTCCGAGGATGCACTTCGTGCAGTACATGAGGATATAGAACTGTTTGCTAAGGCTGAGGGACTTACAGCACACGCAAATTCAATCGCAGTGAGATTTAAAGATTAACAAAAAAGATGACACTTTTTTATCAGGTGAAAAACTGTCACCTGATGTCATAAAAGGAGAATGCTATGGCAGAACGTAAAGCAAGTATTGAAAGAAAAACATCTGAAACTGATATAAAGCTGGCTCTTAATCTGGATGGTACGGGTGTGAGTAATGTGGACACGGGAATCGGTTTCTTTGACCATATGCTTAAGAGCTTCGCTAGGCACGGTTTCTTTGATATGAACTGTGTTGTAAAAGGAGACTTGGAGGTTGACTGTCATCACACTATAGAGGATACCGGTATAGTTCTTGGTAAGGCTATTAAGGAGGCTGTAGGAGATAAGGCGGGAATCAAGAGATATGGTTCATTTGTTATGCCTATGGATGAAACTCTTGTTATGTGTGCCATAGATCTGTCGGGAAGACCATATCTTAATTATGATCTTAAACTTACGGTTCCTAAGGTTGGTCAGTTTGATACTGAAATGGCAAAGGAATTTTTCTATGCAGTAAGTTATGCAGCTGAAATGAATCTGCATATTAAACAGCTTGATGGCTCAAATAATCACCATATCATAGAGGCTGCATTTAAGGCTTTCGCAAATGCACTGGATATCGCTACAGGTTATGACCCAAGACTTGGTGAAGGTCTTCTTTCAACGAAAGGAGCACTGTAATATGGCAGAGTATGTTGTTTTATCTGATCATAATGCTGTCTTTGATGATGTAAAGCATCTTCTTTATGAGGGAGCTGGATACGTTGTATTTGACTTTGAGGGATGTGAAGAAGGTTCGACCTTCCATGATCTGTATAAATATTCAAAGGAAAGATTTCCTGAGAAGGTTTTTGGCAGTAAAGAAGAGTTGGATGAGTTTCTTAAAGCCAATAAGTCTTCGGCTGCTTCAGAGATTAGCTTTTCGGAATTTAAACTAAACAGTGACGGTCTGATTCCCTGTATAGCTCAGGATGCTAAAACCGGTGAGGTTTTGATGATGGCATATATGAATGAAGAGTCCTATAATAAGACTCTTGAAACAGGCCTTATGACTTACTGGTCACGTTCCAGACAGAAGCTCTGGACAAAGGGTGAGGAGTCGGGACATTTTCAGAAAATGATTAGTCTTATCATTGATTGTGATAAGGATACTATACTTGCAAAGGTTGATCAGACCGGACCTGCCTGTCATACAGGAAATCCGACCTGCTTCTTTACTCCGCTTACTGAAGGAGCTAAGACAACCAATTCGGATATATATAAGGTTCTTGAGGATGTATATAAGGTTATCGCGGACAGAAAAGTTAATCCGCGTGAAGGCAGTTATACAAATTACCTCTTTAATGAGGGTATAGATAAGATACTTAAAAAGGTCGGTGAGGAATGTACCGAGATAGTTATTGCGGCCAAGAATCCTGACCCGAAGGAAATAAAGTATGAAATTGCGGACTTTCTTTATCATGCCATGGTTCTCATGGTTGAAAAGAATGTTTCGTGGGATGAAATTGCAGATGAGCTAGCTCGTCGCGAATAGGAGGAAAGAAATGGACAATAACAATCCGTATCAGGGACAGCAGGGTTACCAGGATCAGCAGGGTGGCCAGTATCAGCAGAATTATCAGAATCAGCAGGGTGGTCAGTATCAGCAGGGATATCAGGACCAGCAGGGCTATGGCCAGCAGGGCGGTCAGTATCAGCAGGGATACGCAGGCCAGCAGAGTGATCCATATCAGCAGAGTTATCAGGGACAGCAGGGATATCAGGATCAGCAGGGATATCAGAGTCAGCCTAGCATGCAGTATCAGCAGAGTTATGGTAATCAGAACTATGGTAATCAGAACTATGGCGGAGCAAATAACGGCGGTTCATATAATTCAGGTTCAAATAATACCAAGAATTATGAAGAAAACTATGGTGGAGGCCTTGGTATAGCTTCAATTATCTGTGGTATATTTTTTCCATTAATAGGTTTGATCTGTGGTTTGATCGGTCTTTCAAAGTCTAAACAGAATGTGACTAATGGAACACCTAAGCTGCTCAATACTATCGGTGTTGTAATCAGTTCCATAATGATTGTTTCATCAATTATAGCTACAGTTTTTCTTGTAAAAAGCTTTAAGACTATTGTTGATAGTACATCCGGTCTTACTTCTCCTGGAGTTACTGAGGCGGCTTCAGAGGAAACAACTGAAGATTTCTTTGATATAACTACAGAGGAAGATATAACAGAAGCAACAACTGAGGATTCATTCTTTGATGAAACTGAAGAAGTTACTGAGGAAGAAACTACAGAAGAAGTTACAGAGGAAAAGACTGAGGCTAAGACAGAAGCAGCTAATACTCCTGATGGATTATCAAGTGATCTTTATTCAAAGCAGTATTCCGTAGATGGAACTGTATATACACTTCCTTTTGATTATGCAAAGATTAAGAATGATTATACATTTGATATAGCTGACTATGGCCATGAAGAAGGATATGTTCTTAATCCTAATGATAAGGTACTTTGTACTGTATATCTTAAGAATTCGAATTTTGATGACAGCTTCCAGTTCTGTGTAGGTTTTAAGAACACGGGTTCAGAAGCTAAGGATATATATGAGACATCTATTTGGGCAGTTGATACTGATATCAAATGGTGTAAATCAGATAATTACCCAAGTGTTGTTCTTCCCGGAGGTATTACCTGGGGTAGTACACTTGAGGATGTAAAGAAAGCTTATGGTGAGCCTAGCAGTGATCCATATTATTCAGAAGATCTTAAGTATTGGGAATATACGTACGAGAGTTCTGATGGTTATAATGTAAGACTTACAATATATGATGAGGAAGGTCTTACAGGTATTTATTTATCTGATTACAGCAATTAGAAATAAGGAGACAAACGGGATATGAGACAATTTACCTCAAAAGAGCTTAGAAAAACCTGGATAGATTTTTATAAGGAAAGAGGACATGTGGATGTAGGTGCTGTATCACTTGTATCTGACGGTTCAACAGGAGTTATGTTCAATGTAGCCGGAATGCAGCCTCTTATGCCATATCTTCTGGGTGAGAAGCATCCTATGGGTACAAGACTTTGTAATGTACAGGGCTGTGTTCGTACAAATGATATTGATTCAGTAGGAGACAAGAGCCATGTTACATTTTTCGAGATGATGGGAAGCTGGAGCCTTGGTGACTATTTTAAGGAAGACAGATGTAAGTGGAGCTATGAGCTTCTTACTCAGGTTTTCGGTTTTGATAAGGATCATCTTGCATCAACTGTTTTTGCAGGTGATGAAAATGCGCCTCGTGACGAGGAAGGTGCAAACTATCGTATAGCATCAGGATTTAAGCCTGAAAATATATATTATCTTCCTGCTAAGGATAACTGGT
>JAFWSY010000118.1 GCA_017519155.1 Eubacterium sp. | reverse complement strand
CTGCAAGAAATAACCGCATGGCTATTACAGAATTCGATATCGAAGAAGCTACCATGAAGGTCATTGCAGGTCCGGAGAAAAAATCCCGTATCGTTACAGAACATGATAAGAAGGTCACTGCTTACCATGAGGCAGGTCACGCTATAGCAGCTTATAACCTCCCGACTCAGGACAGAGTTCATCAGGTTACTATTATTCAGAGAGGTATGGCTGCCGGTATTACAGTAACTCGTCCCGATAATGACGATCAGCACGTTTCCCGCAATCAGATGCGTGAAAAGATAATCATGCTCCTCGGAGGAAGAGTCGCAGAAGAAATATTCATCGACGATATTTCTACAGGTGCTTCAAACGACATCGAGAGAGCTACATCTATCGCAAGAAGCATGGTAACCAAGTACGGTTTCTCCAATAAGATCGGTACTGTTGTTTACGGCTCCGATAATGATGAGGTTTTCATCGGTAAGGATTACGGCCATACAAAGAATTACAGTGAAGCTGTTGCTGCTCAGATCGATGAAGAGGTAAAGTCTATAATCGATAAGGCTCACAGCGACTGTATTGAACTTATCAAAGCTAATTCTGATAAGATGCACCTTTTAGCTGCATATCTGCTCAAGTTTGAAAAGATCGATGGCCCCGACTTTGAAAAGCTCATGAAGGGCGAGATCACAGAAGCCGATATAAACAGAAAAGACAGCTCAGACAGCAATGAGGAAAATAATGATTCCTTCATTTCTGACGAGCCTGCCGGCGAGGAAATATGACATTATTACCGGAGATCTTTTCTCCGGTAATTTTTTTCTTTCATTTGTATTACTCTTCTATGACAATTGGTTAAAACTGTCTTTGTAATGTTGCATTAACTGCTTCCTCGTGTTATAATATTTTTGGTTGCCGCTCACCTTTTCCTGAAACGGCAAATGCTATTCTAAATGGAGGTGTTCCTTTTGGACTCAATGAACCTGATCCTTTGTGCTGTGGCAGCAGCTTCACTTGATATCTGTGTGCTCGTCCTTATTCTTACAGCATATCATGAACGCACTACCGGTAATAAAAGATGGAACAGGATCACAAGCTTTATGGAGCTTGCTGACTATAATACAGTGTATCCTCTTGGATGCGATGAGATACTTATCGGCCGTCATGCCTCAGCCGACATCCGATTAGCCGATCTTTCAGTATCCCGTTATCATGCCATACTTACCGTTTCAAACGGTGTATGGACAATAACAGATGCCGGATCAACTTCGGGCATCCTGATAAACGGAGTTCCTGTCTCCCAGGCTCAGCTCAGAGAAAACGATATCATAAAGCTTGGCAACAGGCAGCTTATTTTCAGAAGAAGGAGGGATATCAGTGTCAGGTAATACAAGCTCTTATATCTTTTCCAGCATTTTCGTACTTATTGCCCATATAGGTATGCTGCTTAACGTCTATTTCAATGGAAACTATGACAGTCTCACACAGGTAATAATACTGTCAGGCGCTGTTATTATCCTCGATATAGCATATTTTCTTGCTATGCTTTTCTTCAGGCAGAATACATTTACAGTTGATTTTCTGCTGATCCTTATATTGAATATGTCAGTCATATTCCAGTCATGCTTCGGAGAAGTCGTCTTCGACTACAAGCACTATATTACTTGTATAGTTGCACTTGCAGCCTGCAGAGGCGGATATCTGCTCTGCCGTAATCACAAGTGGCTGGGAGAAAAACGCAAATTTTTCTATATTGGTATACTCATACTTATGGTCGTTATCGTTACGCTTACAGGCAGCAGAGGTATGTGGATCTCTCTTGGTTCTATAACCATACAGCCCTCGGAATTCATAAAACCACTTTTTATTCTTGCCTGTGCAACTTCTATTACAGAACAGCAGAAAAAACACAAGATCCTCTGCTTCCATATAGTTTATGAAAATATCGCTCTATTCGGACTTACTGCTGCAATATGCCTGCTTCAGTGGTGGTGCCGGGATCTGGGAAGTCTTCCTACATTCGTGGGCATTTATGTCTGCGGTTTCCTGCTCAGGATATGCTATCCTAAAGCTAAATTTTCCAAAAAGAAGCTTATCGGCGCCGGTGCAGCCCTTCTTGCAGTTGCTATAGTCGGAATGAGATTCGCTCCGGCCTATGTTCAGGACAGACTTCACGTTGATATCTGGGCTGACAAAAACGGCAACGGCTATCAGCAGTCACAGGCACTCATCGCCATAGCAAACGGCGGATGGTTCGGGAAGGGCCCGGGACATGGTGAGCTGCACAATGTTTTCGCCCATAAAAATGATATTGTCTTTGCAACTATTTGCGAAGAATGGGGACTTCTCTATGCGCTTATGATGGTGCTTGCTATTCTTATTCTGATAGCCCTCCCACTCATCAATCCTCCCCGCTCTTACTTCCACGGCACTATGTCCGCAGGAATAAGTGCTGCTTTTACAGTTCAGATGGCTCTGAATATCTTCGGCTCGTGTAATCTTATCCCATTTACCGGTGTAACGATTCCTTTTATATCCACCGGCGGAAGCTCTCTTATGATAAGCGGATTTATGGCCGGTATGCTGGTTGCTTGTCAGTCACCTGTCATGAGATCACCGCATCTGAATGAACAGCCTAAACAAAGACGTATCTATCCCCAAAGGAGAAACGCAGTATGAAAAGCATAAAGAGATGCCAAAGAGTTATCAGTCTGTTTATTGTGGCATTTATCCTCGGAATGATCGTTCTCGTTGTAAAAATACAGCGTGAAGCCTCGTTTTATATGATAAACTCAGATAAACTCTGCCTCGGAATGGTATACGACAAAAACGGTGACGTACTCTTCGATGGAACCG
>JAFWSY010000117.1 GCA_017519155.1 Eubacterium sp. | reverse complement strand
ATATTTACCTATACCTTCAAAACTCTGAAGGGACAGGATATAACGGGAACCAATACTATGTATGAAAATTCCGGGGTAGGCCTTGCAAAAAAGGGCGATGTATACATAGTGGATTTTGAACAGGAAATGTACCTGCAGGGAGGAGATTATCTGCTGTCAATCAGCTGCACAAGTTTTGTGAATGGGGAACTTACTGTGCATGACAGAATGTACGATGTCCTTCTCATATCAGTAGTATCAAATAAGAATACAGTGGGATTCTATGACATGAATTCAAAGGTTACTATTCAGAGGGGTTAAATAAAGAAGGTTAAAGCTATGAACACTTATGCAAAAATGAAAAAACTGTATACTCACGGTGTTGACGCGAATGCATTTTTATCTAAAGAAAATGAGTGGGATTATCTCTACAACATGTCTCCTGTAAGACAGAATATACTTGAGTGGTATGACTTTAAGGAGGAGGCAAGGGTCCTTGAGCTTGGCGCCGGAACAGGAATCATTACCGAACTTCTGCTGAAGAAGGGGCTGAAGGTAACTCCTGTTGAAGAGGATGAGAAAAAGAAGGAAATACACAAGGCAAGATTTGAGTCATTGGGAAGCGATGTATGTCCTGTCCGTGATATATCCGTTGATAAACCGGTAGAGCATTCGTATGACTATGTAACTATCATTGATAGCTTTACCAAAGAATATCTTGATGAGGCAGTGCGCTATATCAAGCCAGCCGGCAAGCTGTTTATTGCTATAGAGAATAAATATGCCAAGCCGTACTGGAGTCGCAGGGATGCAAGTGATATCCCCAGTCTGGACGATCTTGAAAAGATGTTAAATGACAAGGGCCTGGTAATCAAATCTATCTATTATCCGTCTCCGGATCATATTCTTCCATTGGAAATAAAAGACGTGGCTGAAGGAACTGATTCTTCATCCTATCTCTTAGTGTGTGAAAAGAAGGGCGGTTCCGGTAAAAAGGAAGAAAAACTGATCTACGCAAAGTATAACAGTTTCAGAAAACCTGAATTCCAGATATCCACATATATAAAAGAGGGAGCGGACGGTAAAAGATATGCTGTTAAGCACTCTATGACAGAAGAGGCAAAGAAGACTATGGAAATATTCCAGAAGTCTTATGACTATATGATGGGTAATAAGGATGAGGAAAACAAGGAGTCTCCTTATTATAAGCATATACGTATCCTTAAGGGAGATGCCAAGGATGAAGGCGTGATCTTCCCTTATCTTAAGGGAAATGATATGGCTGCGGGAGTAGATATATCCAAGGATACGCTGGATATAATAAAGAATAAGCTGTCCTATGCCATGGACATTATATTTGATATAAATGATGATTATTTCAATACCTTTGAGGGTACAAAGGAATTTGCAAAGGTATTCGGTGCAGAAAATGTAACGGGGCTTAAGACTATTGCGTCTAAAACAGATAAGAAGATCAAGGCTCTTAAGGCTTCCAATTATGACTGTGTATTTGAGAACTTTATAAAAGCAGATGACGGCATATACTGCCTTGATTATGAATGGTTCTTTGATTTTCCGATTCCGGTTAGCTTCTTAAAGTATCGTGCCCTTTCTGTTTTTTATCATGATAATGAAGCTGAATTTGATAGAAGAGCTTCCAGAGAAGACTTTATGAAGCTTTTCGGATTTAACCAGATTCAGATGTCAGTCTTTGACAGTATGGAGGAAAACTTCCAGGAGTATGTCTTCGGGAAGAAGAAGGAGAGGCTGTATCTTGAGAGATACAGGGCTTCGAATGCAGGACATGAAAAGAGAAGTAATTCCGACAGATTTAATAAGAGCTTCCACAAGATTCAGATGATAGGTAAGTCACGCGTCTTCGGTGCACTAAATCAGAGAGCTGCAGCATCAGATGAATATAAGAGCTATCAGGAGCGACGTCTTCAGGAGCTTTCGTCTGAGGTTGAAGGTGATTATAACACCTGGATCAGAAAATGTGACAGTGAGATTAAGATCCCTTCAAGTTATGATTATAACCCGCTGATTTCAGTGGTTGTATATGATATAAATTATGAGCGCGGAAATAAAGATAATACTGTTAATTCCGTCAAAGATAACCGATATACAAATCATGAAATTACTTCAATCAATTCGGTGTCGGGTGAATATGTTTTATTCATAAAACGTGGTGATATGCTTTCACACCATGCCCTTTCGGCAATAGCCGGAGTAATAAATGAAGACGAAGATACCGTATTCATTTATGCTGACGAGGATATAGAGAATGAAAACGGTATACGTGAAAGCGGTTTTATGAAGCCTGACTGGTCGCCGGATACATTTTACGCATCGGGCTACACCGGAACTATGGGAGTATTTAAAACTTCCTTTGTAAAGGATTATATAGAGAAACATGTATCAGACAAGGATCTGATGAATGAGTTATCTCTGCTGGGTCTATATAAGATGGTCCTTTATGCGTCAAAGGAAGGAAAGGTAAGACATATATCCAGAGTACTCTATCATACAGGTTCCTTCGATGTATATACCGACAGGCAGATCCTTGAGAGATATCTGGACAGCTGTAATATAAATGCAAAGGTTACAGATATAGGTGATAACAGGCTCAGAGTCATTTATGATACTAAGTTTAATGACAGGGTGAGTATCATTATTCCTTCGAAGGATAATATAGATGTTCTTAAGACTTGTATCGAAAGCATAGTGACAAAGAACAACAGGGGAGTAGGAAGCTATGAGATAATCATTGTCGATAACGGCAGTACTCCCGAGAATAAAAAACATGTTGAAGATATGGTTCAGAGCATCAGATCCGAGATAGGAAATGTTAACTCAGAAAAGATCAGACCCGGTATAGAGCGTATAGAGTATAAGTACGCACCTCAGGAATTCAATTTTTCCAAGATGTGTAATCTCGGTGCCGAGATCGCAGACGGAACTTATCTGTTGTTCCTCAATGATGATATAGAGCCTCAGGATGATCAGTGGCTGGGCAGAATGCTGGGACAGGCTGAGCAGCCGAAAACCGGTGCTGTGGGAGCAAAGCTTCTCTATCCTGATACAAAACTGATTCAGCATGATGGTATAGTAAACAGGTTCAGAGATCCGGTACATTTGTTTATGCAGATGGATGATGATAAGACACTTTACTTCGGATATAACAAGATTGACAGGGATGTATTGGCTGTTACAGGAGCATGCCTGATGGTATCCGCTGAGAAGTTTAACTATGTGGGAGGTTTTGATGAGGAACTTCCTGTGGCATATAACGATATAGATCTCTGTTTCAGACTTCACGAGGCAGGTTATATAAATGTGATCAGGAATGATGCTGTGCTTGAACATCGTGAATCCATGTCCAGAGGACTGGATATTACAGGAGATAAACTGGACAGACTTTTAGGTGAGAAGAATAAGCTGTATGAAAAGCATCCTCAGCTGGAGTCATCGGATCCTTACTACAGTCCATATCTGACTCAGATCAAGGCTGACGCCGATTATGCCTTTGAACGTTTTGTAAAATACGATGTGACGAAGACCACCGGCTCAGACATGATCAAAAAGGGTAATAAGCTGCTCTGTGAAGTAGATATGGCCAGAGTAGATACAAATGTAGTGATCGAAGGCTGGGCATTTGAACCGGGTAGTCTGTATAATCCGGATATGAATGTAGAGCTTCTGCTGGAGAGGATAGCATCTGAAGGTGCAGATTCCGGCGGATTATCAGACTCGGCTGTTTCAGGCGATGCAGCATATACCGTAACTACAACCAAGAAACGCAGACCTGATGTTGTAGAAAAGTATAGCAGTGAAAGGTCAATCGATTTTTCGGGCTATGTTACTAGATTCGACAAGAGTCTGATTGAGAAGGGTACATACAGAATAAATGTACTGTATGAGGGAAAGAAATATCCTACCCCGGAGACGATTACATTATAAGTTAAAGAGGATATAAATGATTCGAGAAAACCAAAGAATCCTCAACTTCATAAATGCTTTGGTAGATGGTGCAATACTGTTTTTGTCATACATGATAGCAACCTATATAAGGTTCTATATCATGTATGGACAAAGACCGAAGCTTCAAATAGCGTGGAACAGGAATTATTTTACTGCTGCTGCGCTTTTTGCAATTGTAGAAGTAATATTTTTCTATTTTGCCCATATTTATTCTGTTACCAGAAGAACCAGGCTATATAGGGAGATAGAGAGAATCCTGGAGATAGGCTTCATGT
>JAFWSY010000116.1 GCA_017519155.1 Eubacterium sp. | reverse complement strand
TTCTTTTGGCGGTATGGAGTTTACAGTAACAGGATATACCACAAAAGGAGACTATCTCTTTATGCTGAAAGATGCCGGAGATATGTTCAGGGATAATGTAAATTTCGGGATCATTAATGTTACTGCAGAAACATATGATAGAATTGATGCCGAAGAAAAAACTTGCTATGCAGTAATCTATAACAGGCAGGATAATGAACTCAATTTCCGCAAAAAAGTAAATGCGGATTATATAATGAAAAGTTATATAGCTAAGGATTCTAACCCGCGTATTTCATCTCCTGAAAGTGAGGGTGAAGGAGTAAGCGGAATGTCAAAATAGCTTTCTCCGATACTTTTTATAATTGTTATTGCATTGGTAGTCATGGTACTTGGAAGGATGATCAGGAGCGAACAGACACTGCTTGGTACCTTTATGGCTTTGGGTGTCACAAGAAGTGAAATAATCAGACATTATGTAATTTACGGAATTATACCGGGTATAGTCGGAAGTGTACTGGGACTGGGTCTTTCTGTACCATTTACAAAAGCATTCAGTGCGTTTTATATAGAAAATGACTATGAAAAGCTTATATATGAAACTGAGTATAATATCCCGGCTTGTCTGGTCGCATTGTTACTTCCGAGTTTATTATATGTTCTTACGGTTTGGATAGTTTCAAGAAAACTTCTTAAAGCTTCTGCAATTGAATTGTTAAATAATACCGGCAAGGATACAAAAACCATAAATATCCTTCGGAAGAGACGTATCCGGACCGGGTTGAAGTTAAAGGTCCGCAGCATAGTGGGGCATCCCGGACGAAGCGCTGTAACAGTGCTTGGAGTAATGATAGCTTCAATTCTTTTATTGCTTGGATTTGTAATGAAGACATTGATGACGGATATGATGGAGAATGGCATAAAAGAGACCATAGGGTATGAATATCTTTATTATCTGAATTATCTTGGTGATATGGATACGATACCGGAGGGAAGTGAGGGAGCGTCCCCGGTTCTTTCGGTATATTATGAAATACCGGCTTCAACCAACCAGGTAAATATCTGGGGGGTTGACAAATCATCAGAATATTTTAAAATGAAAACTATGGATGGTGAAGATGTTGATCTTAACGGGTATTATATCACTAATGTAGCTTCTAATGTATGGAAGGTTAAAAAAGGAGATACATTAACATTTTACAGCATTGCTGATCTGTCCGAGCATAGCGTGGAGATATCCGGCATAATAGATGACAACATGCATACCTATATGTATACATCTATTGAGAATGCATCAAGACTTGCAGGCTTTGACGGAGTACACTATAATGCCATGGTAAGCGGTACTTCAATTCCAATTTCAGCTGATATAGTTGCAAGCACAGTGGTCATGAGCGAGCACAGCGCACTGTTTGAAGAGCTTATGGGACCGATAGATGCTGTAGTATATATTATTATAGTATTTGGTGCACTGCTTTGCATATTTATCATGTATCTGGTGATAAATATGATAGTAGGGGAGTCAAAGACGGGTATATCGGTCATGAAAGTTTTGGGCTTTTCTAAAAAAGAGATAGGAAACAGAGTACTCGATGTAAATATGATACTTGTGATAATCGGTTTCCTTGTGGGGATACCCCTTACGTTTAAGGTTGCGGAAGTGGGATTTGCAGATACAATAGAGGAATTTGGCATATATTTTAAGGCAGAATTAAACTTAAGGACAGCTGTAGGCTTACTTATCGGATTTGTGATAATATTTATTGCTTATGAGATATCCCTGCTGCTTCAAAAAAGAAAAATCGCCAAGATCAATATGGTGGAGGCCTTAAAGGAGAACCGCAGAAATGAGTGAGTTCCTGTAATAAATTAAGAAAGTTGAGGTAAGTTTGTATGCCGATAAGAGTTTTTAAGGAAGAAGAAAAGGAGAGCTTGAAGCTTAAAATGCTTCAGACAGGGTTCCCGTTGCTTCAAAAGTACGGTATGACTCATACCTCGGTTGCAAAGATTACGGAAGCTGCCGGCATAGCGGTAGGTACATTTTATCATTTTTTTAAGAATAAAGAAGAATACATGTATGAGCTTATACGCTTTCAACGGGTTAATGGGATAAGAAGATTTGTAAGTCCCGATATCCTTGAAGGAAAGCGTAAGGTTGGCAGGGATGAAGCAAAAGAATTTTTAAAATCCATGACAGATAAGAGATACAGTATATATGCATACATGACTTTGCAGGATGAAGCGGCACTTATGTCAAAACTGCCCAATGTAACCCCGGATATCGGCCATGAAAAACTGGTAGCTGCAAGGCTTTTCAGTTATCTTGAAGGGATCCGCAAGGATATAGATGTAGCACTTGTAGCAAACTTGATCAAGTTATACGTACTGGCTGCCCAGTCGAGGGATATACTGCATCCATCCGGTATGTAAAAGACGCTTGATTTTATGATAGAGAGTATCCTGGATCAGATATTTGAATGATATAGATATTTTACAATATTACATATAACAGACCGCCATTATGACGATCTGTTATTAGATAGATGTA
>JAFWSY010000115.1 GCA_017519155.1 Eubacterium sp. | reverse complement strand
TTACCAACCTTAAGCTTAACCTTTGACTTCTTAACCTTTACAGCTTTATCATTTCCGACTTTTTTACCCTTTGTAGCTATATGAAGTGTCTTGGATGTAGCAAGAGCTTTCTCTCCGCCTACTGCTACAACTATATATTTATAGTATGTACCTTTCTTAAGCTTCTTCTGAGTATATGAGGTTCCGGTTACTGTAGCTATTTTTTCGTATTTATTCTTCTTACCGCACTTATTTCCGTAGATAACATATGAATCAGCTCCATTAACCTGCTTCCAGGATATCTTGATACTGTTCTTTGTTACCTTTGCCTGCTTAGCCTGAAGAAGAGAGAAGGTTGAATCAGCTGTATCATTATCATCAGGTAAAGAAGTAATCTGTTCTTCCTTTTCCTGCTGAGGTACTATGTCATTTCCGTAAGGATCCTTTGCATCTGTCGGCTGAGCACTTGGTGTAGGTGATACACTCTGGTCATTCGAATCAGCTGCAGGTGACGGAGATGGTGATGGTGATGAAGTGGTTTCTCCTATTGATACAGGAGGAGTTTCAGGTTCATCATTCTTTGAACCAGCAGGCTCTTTCTTCTTAGTGCTACCCGGATCAGTTGTAGGAATAACAATCTTTATATCCTTAGGTTGCTGATTGTTGATATATCCGGTACCCTGCTTCTCTGTTGCATTAGGATCACCGTCTGCACCAAAGTTTCCGCCTACTCTCTGAGCATATGTAGCTCCGACATCAATATCCATCAAATTCTTGAGACCATCTTCGAATTCTTTATAAGTAATTCTTCCATGAGGGAGACAGTGAGTCGCGTCATTTTCTATATGAACAACTTTCCACTGAAGTGCCCAGGTAAATGGTGCCCATGAATAGAAGTCCATATCAAGTGAATCCTTATACCAGTCAGATCTACCGTAATCAAGTGCTGTACCTAATTTATAAAGATCAGCAAATCTATGAGCCATGAGAGCCCAATCCTGTCTGTTAATAAGCTCTTCGCCGTCGAATACATCATCGCAAAGTACAGGATAACCAAAGCAGATATTATTAGCTTCGCCCCATCTTACTGCATCATAATAGGATGCATCTGCAGGCACATCTTTAAATCTTGTATTTGTATAAACATCAGGTTCCCCTGCTATTTCATAGAGAGTCTGAATAGCCTGTCCTCTTGTAATGAATGTTTCTTTATCTGAAAGTCCATCATTAGTATCGAGTGTGCAGTCCGGAACCATTTTACCGTTAAACTTAGCATTTACTTTAGAACCTGTTATTCTGTCATCCAAAGCAACACAGTGTCTGAGTTCATCAAATGGATCACAGCTTCCGCCGTAATCAAGTGTCATTGAATAAACATAACCAAGTTTTTCGGTTTCGTGTACATATTCACCCTCATTATAAGCCTTACACAGACGGTAATTCTTACTCAGATCTATACTTTCGATACTACTGAGTCCGAATGCCATAAGATAATAAAGTTTAGGATTATGGGATAAATCAAGTGATTTTAACTTTGTATCACATTCCAGTGCAAGATATGTAAGATTTGGATTTCCTGACAGATCGAGTGATGTAACACCATCATTATAATTGCAGACAAACTCCAACAGATTCTTATTATTCTTAATATTTACATGCTTAGCAGCTGTCTTACCGATATTGTAGTACTGCATTTCCTTAAGATGGGAAACATCTACATCACCCAGCTCCTCATTCCACCATATATCAAGTCTTTTAATTAATGGATTATGGGATACATCAAGTGATTTAAGATTATTTTTAAAACATGTCAGTTCGCAAAGAAGTGGATTATGAGATACATCAAGTTCTGTAAGCGCACATTCGCTGCAGAACAGATTCTCCAGTTCCGGATTATGCGATACATCTATTTCCTTAAGATTAGGATTAGCATTACATTCCAGATAAGCTAGTTTTGGATTATTAGTAAAATCCAGTTTTTCAAGTTTACAATTAAAACAGTATACCCACGCAAGCTTTTTACATGGAGAAAAATCAATCTCAGTCAGATCGTTAAAAGAACACCAGACACCCTCAAGGTCCGGATTACCTGACAGATCCAGCTCTGTGATATGATTTCCTTTACACCAAAGGCCTTTCAGATAAGGAAAATACTCTACTCCTTCGATGGAATAAACGTCACTGTTCTCACAGTACAAATTCCATGTATAAAGAATTTCATAATAATCCAGATAACCGTTTCCATCTGAATCAGAGTTAATTGCAACACATTCCCTGAAATTATCATCCGGAAAATGCGCCGCATCAATGGGTACACCTAAGTCATCATTGCCTGCTGCTTTAACGGGCTGTGCATTAAAACCCATTAAAACAAATGCCGCACACATAAGTGAGGCAATACACTTTCTTATAACCTTCAACTCTCTTCAATCCTCCTTTTGAATAATAGAATAGTGTAAAATAGTGTAATTAAAGTGTTAACTTGTGTTAACTACAAGTTAGCTTGTATTATAGCTAAGTTATATAGATATGTAAAGTTGGCAAATCTACCAAAAATTTTTTATGATTACTCCATTAAAATACGGGTATTATGTTTATTAATCACAATACCCGTAAATATCCTTTTATTTCAGAGCGTCTTCACTGTCGAAACAGGTCTCAATGGATGCTCCCGGAGCAACCATTGGCCATACCTTATCATCCTCTGCTATCTGACAGTCGATGAGGTAAGCGCCCTCTCCTTTAACAGCTTCTTTAAATGCTCTCTCGAACTCTTCTACTGTTCTTACAGTGTATCCCTTTGCACCCATGGCATCGGCAAGCTTAGCAAAATCTGTCTTGTCATTCAGGATAGTATTGGAATATCTCTTTCCGTAGAACAGTGTCTGCCACTGACGAACCATACCGAGAACATGGTTATTAATAACTACTTCGATTACATGAATGTCTTCTCTGGCTGCAGTAGCCATCTCGTTCATATTCATTCTGAAGCAGCCGTCTCCGGCTACATTTACTACTATCTTATCAGGACATCCAACCTTAGCACCGATTGCAGCCCCAAGACCGTAACCCATGGTTCCCAGACCACCTGATGTAAGCAGATGTCTTGGCTCCTTGAACTTATAGTACTGAGCAGCCCACATCTGATGCTGTCCTACATCTGTTGTGATAATAGCGTTTCCCTTGGTCTCCTCATATATCTTATTTATGATGGCCGGACCTGTGAGATGTTTCATATCATACTCCATAGGATTCTCATCTATGAGCTTCTTGATTTCCGCATTCCACTTAGCCTTCTTGGATGCCTTTACGCCGGCATTAAGTCTCTTAAGAATCTCTTTTGCATCGCCTACTATCTTTGCATCAACGTCAATATTCTTGTTGATTTCAGCTGCATCTATATCGATATGAAGTATCTTTGCATTCTTGGCAAATGTAGACGCATCACCGATAACTCTGTCTGAGAATCTTGCACCTACTACTATCAGAAGGTCAGCCCTATTAACACCGAGATTCGAAACCTTGGTTCCGTGCATACCGATCATACCTGTATAGTTAGGCTTGGTTCCATCATAAGCCCCCTTGCCCATCAGAGTATCGCATACAGGTGCATCAATCTTCTTAACCAGCTTAGCAAGTTCAGCACTTGCCCCTGAGGTTATAACACCACCACCAACAAGGAAGTAAGGCTTCTTGGAATTATTGATCATATCAATCGCTATATCAATATCCTTATCCTTTATAGTGTCGGTTACTCTCTTTATGGCAGCAGGCTTCTTAGGTATATAATCAGCCTTGCTTGCTGTAACGTCCTTGGTTATATCTATAAGTACAGGACCCGGACGTCCGGACTTAGCGATGGTAAATGCACGTCTTATGGTATTTGCAAGCTCGTGTACATTTTTAACTATGAAGCTGTGCTTTGTAACCGGCATAACCACTCCGGATATATCTACTTCCTGGAAACTGTCCTTACCCAGCAATGCAACTCCTACATTTGCAGTTATAGCTACAAGTGGAATGGAATCCATATATGCTGTAGCGATACCTGTAACCAGGTTTGTTGCACCGGGACCCGAAGTAGCAAAGCATACTCCGACCTTGCCTGTTGCTCTTGCATATCCGTCTGCAGCATGGCTGGCGCCCTGCTCGTGGGAAGTTAATACATGAGTTATCTCATCACTGTGCTTATATAATTCATCATATATATTAAGAATTGCTCCGCCGGGATAACCGAATACAGTGTCTACTCCCTGCTCTTTTAAACATTCAATAACAATCTGCGAACCTGTTAACTGCATAACATTTCACTCCTTTATATTAATGATGTGGGTGTCAAAAGTACCTTTTGACACCATATGACATACGGATTGCTCCATTGCTAAAGCATTTCTCGCAATCCTAGAAACATTCGGAAAACGCTGATTTTCTACGAAAATCGCTATTTCCTCATGTTTCAGCGTGTCATAAGGTCAAAATGCTTTTCTTGCAAGCAGGAACGCATTTTGACTTTTGACACTTATGTCATATTAATTGATTAATTCTTCGGAATCTCGAGGATGGCACCGCGGTTACCACTTGTAACCATGGAAGCGTAACGTGCCAGATAACCTGTTGTTACCTTTGGCTCACGTGGTGTCCATGCAGCCTTACGCTTTGCCAGCTCTTCATCACTAACCTTAAGTGTGATGGAATAATTATTGATATCTATCTCAATTATATCTCCCTCTTCTACAAGAGCGATAGGTCCGCCCACTGCAGCTTCAGGTGATACGTGTCCGATGGAAGCACCACGGCTTGCGCCTGAGAAACGTCCGTCGGTGATAAGAGCAACTGTTGAACCAAGTCCCATACCTGCTATAGCAGATGTAGGATTAAGCATCTCTCTCATACCAGGGCCTCCCTTAGGTCCTTCGTAACGGATGACTACTACATCTCCGTCAACTATCTTTCCGCCGAGGATTGCTGCTATTGCATCTTCCTCTGAATCAAATACTCTTGCAGGTCCTTCATGCTTAAGCATCTCAGGAACAACTGCTGAACGTTTAACTACGGAGCCGTCCGGTGCAAGGTTACCCTTGAGAACTGCAAGTCCGCCGGTCTTTGAGTATGGATTATCTGTAGGTCTGATAACCTCAGGATTTCTGTTTACTGCATTCTTAACTGCTTCTCCGATGGTCTTACCTGTAACTGTCATACAGTCTTCATTGATAAGTCCCAGATCACAGAGTTCTTTAATAACTGCATATACACCACCTGCTTCGTTAAGGTCTTCCATATATGTAGGACCTGCAGGAGCAAGGTGACACAGGTTAGGTGTCTTCTCACTGATAGGATTTGCAAATGAGATATCAAAGTCAAATCCGATCTCATGTGCGATTGCAGGAAGATGAAGCATTGAGTTAGTTGAGCAGCCCAGTGCCATATCTACAGTAAGGGCATTGAGGATAGCATCCTTTGTGATGATGTCACGAGGACGGATATTCTTCTCAAGCATATCCATTACAGCATAGCCTGCCTTCTTTGCAAGACGAAGTCTCTCTGAATAAACTGCAGGGATAGTTCCATTTCCCGGAAGTCCCATACCCAGAACCTCTGTAAGACAGTTCATTGAGTTCGCTGTGTACATACCTGAACATGAACCGCAGGTAGGACAAACTTTCTCTTCGAACTCCAGAACTTCTGCATCATCGATCTTACCGGCTGTACGCTCTCCTACTGCCTCGAACATGGATGAAAGGCTTCTCTTTCTTCCGTGAATATGACCTGCAAGCATAGGACCGCCGGATACAAATACTGTCGGGATATTTACTCTGGCTGCTGCCATAAGAAGTCCCGGTATATTTTTATCACAGTTAGGAATCATAACAAGTGCATCGAACTGATGAGCTATAGCCATAGCCTCTGTTGAATCAGCTATAAGATCTCTTGTTACGAGACTGTACTTCATTCCTATATGACCCATGGCAATTCCGTCGCAGACTGCAATGGCAGGGAACATAACAGGTGTTCCGCCTGCTTCAGCGACACCGAGCTTAACAGCTTCAGCTATCTTATCAAGGTTCATATGTCCAGGTACAATCTCATTGTAAGAACATACGATACCAACCATAGGTTTTCTGATTTCTTCTGCAGTGTAGCCCAGTGCGTTCAGAAGAGAACGAGCCGGTGCCTGCTGAAGACCG
>JAFWSY010000114.1 GCA_017519155.1 Eubacterium sp. | reverse complement strand
GTAATCATTTCAGCAGTTTCTGCTATATATGTAGCCCCTGCTTCTTCAAGTTCCTTCCTGTTACCATATCCGTATAGCACACCGATGGAAGCAATGCTGTTCGCCTTTGCTCCGTCTATATCATAGAACCTATCACCTATCATAATATAATCATCAAGGTTTATTTCGCCGTCTCCCGCAGCCTCCTTAATAGCAGTTCTTACAAGTTCTTCCTTCGTATAATCTTTATTCCCCAGCTCCGGACCGATTACACTTTCAAAATACTTCAATACCTCAAAATGCTCCACAATTCTTTTTGCATAAACCGTTGGTTTGGATGTAACAACATAGAGCTTATGCCCTTTTTCATGCAGGGTTTTAAGCGCATTTTCGATTCCCGGATACAGAGGTGCATTAAACATCTCTCCTGCGCTGTAGTACTCTCTGTAAATAGCCGTCGCCTTTTTAGCATCACTGTCACTCATCTGATAAAATTCCTTAAAAGCTTTTAAAAGAGGAGGACCGATAAATCTTTTTACAGCCTGAGGATCAGACTCCTCAATCCCCATCTTATTTAGTGCATAAAGAACAGAATTGATTATTCCGAACTCGGACTGTGTAAGAGTTCCATCCAGATCGAAGAATACGTTTTTATACATAGATTAAACCTCTAAAATGATAATAAAATGTATCTTTATTTACTTATTATTGACTTAAACAGCTTATATCTTCTATACTTATATATCCATGAATGGAATGGATTTTAACATATATTAAATAATTTTACTACTAGTTTATAGGTATAAATTTCCTGTTTTTTGATCTATTATCAGATAAGGAAAAATGAAAGGAGCGCTATGAATACACGTGCCGCAATAATAGCCATTATCGTAAAGAAAAGTGAGTCCGCAAATGAGATAAATAATGTTCTTCATGAATACGGCGAATATATAATAGGACGAATGGGAATTCCCTATCACAAGAAAAATATCAATATAATAAGCATAGCTATTGATGCCCCCCAGGATATCATCAATACTCTTGCGGGTAAAATCGGCCGTATAGACGGAGTAACTACTAAAACAGTTTATTCTCCGGAAGACTAAGACATCAGTTTTAGCTGTTTTTTGATATATATAACAGCAACTTATGCTTAACAAACTACATAGAATAAGGTATAATCAAGTTCACCGATCATCCTGATATCGAAACCGTTTATTAAACGTTTGAGATAAAAGCATGGCGAGTTAAAAACTGATATATTTTTTAGAATGTTTTCACTCCCTGCTTTTTTCAGGGAGTGTTTTTACGTGACCCGAATAGTTACCGTTATTTAAGGAGAATAAAAATGAGTTTAAATGATACACCCTCCGGCGAAAGACTCCGCATCAGCTTCTTCGGAAAGCGTAATGCAGGAAAGTCCAGTCTGGTTAATGTAATAACCAATCAGGAAATCTCTGTGGTATCCGATACTCTCGGAACAACTACGGATCCTGTTGTAAAAGCTATGGAGCTGCTTCCTCTGGGTCCCGTCCTTATCACGGACACTCCGGGCTTCGACGATCAGGGAACCCTTGGTGAACTTCGTGTCAGAAGAACAAGACAGATTCTTAATAAAACAGATATAGCAGTCCTGGTTACAGATGCCACAAGAGCTATGGATGATTCTGAAAAAGAGCTCACTGAGCTTTTTTCAAAAAAGAATATTCCATATATCATCGCTAAGAATAAATGCGATCTTATCTCTCCAAGTGAAAAGGCTTCTGCTTCGGAGACTGACACAAACAATACAGCTGTAAATGAGATATACGTCAGCGCCACCGAAAGGATTCATATAGAAGAACTGAAGGAGCTTATAGGCCACCTTATTCCTTCTTCCGAAACCAATGTAAGGCTTGTGGGTGACATTATCTCCAAAAACCAGACCATAGTTCTGGTAATCCCTATAGATGAATCCGCTCCAAAGGGCAGACTTATACTTCCTCAGCAGCAGGCCATAAGGGATATCCTGGAAAGCGGTGCCTATGCGGTTACTACCAGAGAAACAGAACTGAAGGACCTGCTGAGTAACATGAGTCCAAAACCGGATCTGGTTATCACTGACAGCCAGGTCTTTGGGCAGGTTAATAAGGATACACCTGAAGATATAAAACTGACTTCCTTCTCTATACTGATGGCCAGATATAAGGGCTTCCTTGATACAGCAGTCATGGGAGCAAAGACCATAGACAGTCTGAAGGATGGGGATAAGGTTCTTATATGCGAGGGCTGTACCCATCACAGACAGTGTGGTGATATAGGAACTGTAAAGCTTCCTAAATGGCTGAAGGAAAGAACCGGAAAAGAGCTTGTCATCACTGCTACCTCAGGAAATGATTATCCCGATGATCTGTCTGAATATCGTTTGATAATTCATTGCGGAGGCTGCATGCTCAGCCCGCGTGAAATGATTTACAGGATGAAATGCGCTGAAGACGCCGGGGTTCCATTTACCAATTACGGCGTAGCCATTGCTTATATGAGAGGAATACTTGAAAGAAGTATAAGCGTATTTCCGGAGCTCCTGGAAAGATATAAGAAGTAAAAGTTTCAGAAAAGATATAACAGGTTTTAAAATGTCAGATAATATAAAGCTTATTGATAAACTGAAAAATGAAAATACCCTGTCCGGAGATGAATGGTTTTCTCTTCTGTCCAGTTTTACAGATGAAGACAGACTCTATGCAGCTAAGGCAGCCCGCGAGATAACAGACAGCATATATGGCAAGGATATCTATATCAGAGGTATAGTCGAATTCTCCAACATATGCAAAAATGACTGCTATTACTGCGGACTCAGAGCAGGAAACAATAACCTGGAAAGATATAGACTTACTGAAGATGAGATATATGAATGCTGCAAGGAAGGCTATGAATACGGCTTTCGTACTTTTGTGCTTCAGAGTGGCGAGGATCTGCATTTCGACACCGAAACCATATGCCGTATCATTTCCCGGATAAAGAATGATTATCCCGAATGTGCAATAACGCTTTCCATAGGTGAAAAAACTTACGAGGAATATAAAGCCTACAAAGAGGCCGGCGCCGACAGATATCTCCTAAGACATGAGACTGCCAATAAAGCGCATTATGAAAGACTTCATCCCGAAAATATGTCCTGGGATAACCGTATCAGATGTCTTTATGACCTTAAATCCCTCGGTTATCAGACCGGATGTGGAATAATGATCGGCTCACCATATCAGACCACCGAATGCATCGTGGATGATATGCTCTTCATGGCAGACTTTAAGCCGGAAATGATCGGACTGGGTCCCTTCCTTCCACACAGTGACACACCCTTCAGGGATGAGCCAAAGGGTTCCTATGAGCTCACTCTTTTACTCATAAGTCTTTGCAGACTCATGCTGCCACATGCACTTATCCCTGCTACTACTGCTCTCGGAACCATAAAGCCACTGGGACGTGAAGAGGGAGTTCAGGCAGGCGCAAATGTAATCATGCCGAACCTTTCGCCTGTAGCAGTCAGAAAAAAATATATGCTCTATGATAATAAAATCTGCACCGGAGATTCCTCCGGAGAATGCAGAGGCTGCATAGAAAAAAGAATGGAAGTAATCGGCTATAATGTAGTAATATCGCGTGGTGATTTTAAAGCTTAAATCTGTTTAGAATCTCTCAGGAGTAAAAGATATGATTAAATTTGCAATATACGGAAAAGGCGGAATAGGTAAATCTACTCTGTCATCAAATCTAAGTGCAGCTTTTGTAAAATGCGGACTTAAGGTCATGCAGATAGGCTGTGACCCGAAAGCTGACTCAACCTCTCTCCTATGTCCAAAGGAGAAGGTTACCACTGTTCTGGATCTTGTAAGAAGCGGTAAACCCTTCACTCTTCAGGACATGGTCAAGGAAAGTACTTCAGGAGTCCTCTGCGTTGAAGCCGGCGGACCTGTTCCCGGTCTTGGCTGTGCAGGACGAGGAATAATAAATGCCCTGGAATCACTGGAACAAAAGGGCGCCTACGATTATTATAAACCCGACATCGTAATTTATGATGTTTTGGGTGACGTAGTCTGCGGAGGCTTCACCATGCCTATGCGTAAAGGCTATGCTGACAAGGTTTATATAGTCACCTCCGGAGAAAAAATGGCTATCTACGCTGCTGCAAATATAGCCATGGCGGTAAATAACTTCGAGAAGCGTGACTATGCCAAGCTCGGGGGCATAATCCTTAATTGCCGCGGTGTTGAAAACGAAGAAGAAAATGCTGCTACCCTTGCAGCGGATTTTGATACAGAGGTTCTTGCAACCATACCAAGAAGTCCGCTTTTTGAAAAAGCAGAGGCAGCAGGAAAAACTATTGTAGAACTTTATCCGGACAGCGATATCTGTGCGAAAATGATCGCACTTGCTGACAGAATCAAGATGTCTTTCTGAGAAGCTGCATTAAGATCAATGAACGATAAAATAATCTAAAAAGAGGATCATATGATTAAATCATTATCCACAACTGAAAACAGAATGCCTGAAGCTGTGAGACTCGCAGACATCGACTTTCCTTCTCCTTTTTATGAAGGACTTCAGTACAATGCTCCTGCAAGAGGTGTCTGGAATATCGTTCATACAGGAATGCTTATTCCCGAGTCACATCAGGTATATGTCTGCGCCCAGGGATGTCTCCGCGGAGTTATTCTTACTGCGGCTGAAATGAATGAGATGAAACGTATGTCCTGGGTTGCCCTCAGAGAAAGCGATATGTGGAACGGTGAGATGGAGAACCGTGTCATAGACGGCACCTCTCATATAGTTGACCAGCTTGAAACAAAGCCAAGATGTGTGCTTATCTATCTCAGCTGCATGCATATGTTCGAAGGCTGTGATTTTAAAATGATCACTGATGAGCTTAACTTAAGATATCCCGACATAGATTTTGTAGAGTGTTACATGATACCTACCATGCGTAAGACCATGTCTCCAGATGCCATGATGAAAATCAGTCTGTATGAATCCGTTAAAAAGCTTAAACGTGATGACAACCTTGTTGCAGTTATAGGAAATCATCTTCCTATTGATCCTTCTTCAGACTTATCCCAGCTTATCCAAATGTCCGGCAAAAAGCTGTGGGATATCACTAACTGCAGAACCTACGATGAATACTTAAATCTCGGTTCGTCCGGAACACTTGTTTCCTTCTTATCAGTTGCTGATGCAGGTGCAAAGCAGCTGTCTGAAAGACTGGACGGAAACTGGCTTCGTGTTCTGCTTCGCTTTGATGAAGAAAAAATAGATCAGGAACTTATTCTGCTGGGAGAAACTCTCGGGCAAAAAAAAGATGTTATAAACGACTGGATTAAAGAACGAAAAGACAGCTCTCACGCAGCACTTAAAAAAGCTCACGATATAATCGGAAGCTGTGAGATAGCCATCGATTATACAGCTGTCCCTTATATCCTTGAACTCAGCGAGCTTCTTCTTAAATACGGCTTTAATGTTAAGAAAATCTTTGCGGATAATTTCCCTGCAGATGAGAAGGATTCTTTTGAAAGAATTATCAAAGATTATCCTCATCAGGACATAGAAGTATATCCGACTAATGAACCGGCCATGAGATTTGAGGCTTCAGGAAGGACAGACCACAAAACTACCGATGGTCAGATATCAGAGAATACGCTAATGAATGACCCCCGCATTCTCGCCATCGGACAGAAGGCCGCTTACTTTACAAACACTTCTTATTTCGTAGATATAATAGAAGGTGGCGGAGCCTATGGCTATCAGGCTATAGAACGATTAGCTAATGACCTGGTAGAAGCTTACCTGTCACCAAAGGATACAAAGAAACTTATCAGTCACAAAGGATGGGGGTGCGAAAGCTGCCTATGAATCAGACTGCAAGAATAATATCCATATATGCTGCAGACACCTCGGGCTTCTGCTCTGCTCTTTACGAGTATGGCGGAATGTCTGTAATACATGATGCTTCCGGCTGTAATTCAACCTATACGACTCATGACGAGCCAAGATGGTACGACATGGACAGCATGATGTATATATCAGGACTCACCGAAAGCGATGCAGTAATGGGTAATGACGAAAAATTCATATCAGATCTCTGCCTGGCAGCCGAGGAACTGAATCCGAAGTTTGTTGCTATCTGTGCTTCTGCTCTTCCTGCAATGGTGGGAATAGATATGCAGGCTATAGCTTATGAGGTGGAGAGCAGAACCGGCATACCTTCATTTGAGGTTAAGACAAATGCCATGCAGAGCTATATCACAGGAGCAGCCAATGCATTTGTTGAACTTGCCAGAAGATTTGCCCTGAGACAAGATGATACAACTGACAGCAATGTATCTGTCCATGAAAACAAAAACACTATGTCAGATCAAGAAAACGAAAGTTCCCTGTCTGTCAAAGAAAACGGAAACACTTCTTCCATATCCGTAAATATCCTGGGACTTACTCCTCTGGATTTTCCTCTTTACAGCACAACAAAGCTTATCAGACAGTGGCTGGAAAGTGAAGGATTCACGGTAAATGCATTTGTGGGAATGGATACAGATCTGGAAGATATCAGACGTCTTCCTAAGGCAGATGTAAATCTTGTTATTTCCTCTATCGGACGGCCACTGGCAGATTATCTTATGAATGAATATGGGATTCCTTACGTTATCGGAACCCCTTATGGAAAAAGCTTTGCAGGATATCTTGCAGATAAGCTTAAGCAGGCTGCAGCTGATAAAAAATGCATAAATGCAGTCAAGCTCTGCAGAGAAGAAACATATCCCGAGTCTGGTAAAAACATATCCGAAGAAAACATTTCCGAAGAAAGCAGGAATACTAAGATTTCTATCATAGGTGAAAGCATCCTGTCCACATCTCTTGCCGCTGCACTTTTGTTAGAAAAGGGAGTGCAGGCAAGGGTTCTGGAAAGTATAGGTGATGGAGATATGTCGGTACTCAGAACCTCTGGTTCAGCCGACGCTGCCTTAATGAATTATGAAGAAAAATCTACTACACCTATGTTGTTTGATGTCTCCTGCACCGAAGAAGATGAACTGGAAAACGAGCTGTCAAAATCAGACATCATAATAGCTGATCCTCTCTTCGAACCCATCTGCGGAGGAAAACATTTTATAAGGCTTCCTCACAGAGCATTTTCAGGAAGGACTTTTGACAGAGAAGAAAAACAATTGATTGGAGATATATCATATGTCAGCAACAACTGAAATGTACATATTATGCGCCATACTATGCCTGATAGGATTCTTCTTCATGGGGCTTTGCTACTATACAGTGTTCTTCACAGAGAGTTCAGGTGCTCCTTTTATCGGAGGTATATTTGTTGCCATAGGCTTCCTCCTCTCTCCTTTTAAATGGCTTGCCCTTCTGGGACTGCTGGACTATGGTGCATGGGCACTTCCTCACGCTATAATAAGTGAACATCTGGAATACAAAAGAAGACGAGCACTCTTTGATCCCTTCTACTTTGATAAAGGATATCAGGAACGTAAGTATGACGAAACAAAAGAGCTCCACGTAAGAATCAAAGAACGTAACGAAGAACTTATATATCACTATACCACAAGGTCAGAATACAGCCTTAACATACCCAAGCTCGTATACTCTATATGTCTGGATAAGAATAATAACAGATTTCTTCTGACAGAAGAACCTTATAAATCAAAACAGATAAAAGTATATCCCTTTGACGAAGACATTATCACACTCAAAGGACTTCCTTCAAGAAAAGGCGATATGACCGTCGAACTCGAAATATGTGAAAAAAAAGACAAAACGTGACAAATTGAATCTGATTCAAGTTGTCACAAAAAGGAAAAGAAAATGATTAAAATAGCTATCTACGGCAAGGGCGGTATCGGTAAGTCCACTGTGACCTCCAACCTCTCCGCAGCGCTTGCCTCACTTGGAAAAAAAGTAATACAGATCGGATGTGATCCCAAGGCGGATTCCACCGCAAATCTTCTGAATGGCGAGCCTGTGACTCCCGTTATGAATTACATGCGTGAACTGGATGAAGAACCCACTTCTCTCGACCAAATCACAAGGGAAGGCTTCGGCGGTGTTGTATGTATTGAGACCGGAGGTCCCACACCGGGACTGGGGTGTGCAGGACGTGGTATAATCACTACATTTTCCCTGCTGGAAGAGCTGGAGCTGTTTAAAAAATATAAACCGGATGCTGTTCTCTATGATGTCCTCGGTGACGTTGTGTGTGGCGGCTTTGCCGCTCCCATACGCGAGGGTTATGCCGAAAAGGTCCTTATAGTTACATCCGGCGAAAAGATGGCGCTCTATGCCGCAAATAACATCAATACAGCCGTTAAGAATTTTGAGGACAGAAGCTATGCCAAGGTCCGCGGTATCATAATGAACCGTCGTGCTGTGGAAAATGAGGAAGAAAAGGTCCGCGCCTTTGCCGATAAGGCCGGTCTGGAAATAATAGCTGACATCCCCAGAACCAATGACATAATCCACTACGAAGATATGGGAAAGACAGTGATTGAGGGAGACCCTTCACTGGAAGTAAGTAAACGCTTCTTAGATCTTGCCCAGCTTCTTATTGATGAGGATGAAAACAACTAGAGCTTCTCTGTGAAGCTTACCTGTGAGGTATATATGACAAGCAACGCATTTTACAAAACTGCAAAAGAACTGGCTGAGCTGGGACTTGCCGGACTGCCTTCTGAGATGAAAAGCTCCGACCATCTGATCTACAGCTCTCCTGCTACACTCTACTTCAATTCACCCGGTGCTAAGGGCTTTGGAGTTAAGCGTGCCGGACTGGCTGTTCCGGAATCGGTAATGCTTCTGGTATCCCCGGGCTGCTGCGGAAGAAACACTTCTCTTTTCAGAAGTGCACCCGAATACAAGGATAAATTCTTCTTCCAACTGCTGGATGACACAGACATAGTTACGGGAAGACATCTGACCAAGATACCCGAAGCCTGTGAAGAGATACTTACTGTTCTGGATAAAAAACCTTCAGCCATAATGATCTGTATAACCTGCGTGGATGCACTTCTGGGAACTGACATGGAACGTATCTGCAAGAAGGTTACCGAACGTACCGGTCTTCCGGCTGTAGCCTGCTACATGTATGCACTAACACGTGAGAAAAGGCTTCCTCCTATGGCTGCGGTAAGAACTGCTGTTTACAGTCTTCTTGAAAAGGATGAGAAGGTTCCTCAGGACATGAACATCATGGGATATTTTTCTCCTCTTTTCGACAGTTCGGAGATCTATCCTCTGATGAAATCCATCGGAATAAAGAATATTAGAGAAATAGCAAGATGTAAAACCTTTGATGAATATAAGGAAATGTCACGTGCCAATTTTAATCTCGTGCTGAATCCCGAAGCCAGAGCTGCTGCTCAGGATATCCAGGAGAGACTGGGAATACCATTTATCGAGCTTCTCAGACTTTACAGACCTGAAAAGATTCATAACCAGTATAAGCTTCTGGGAAATGCACTGGGCGCTGACATAGATGACTCCTCTTACTATGAAAAAACAAAGAGTGTCATCAAAGACTTTAAAGAAAAACACGGTGAAATCAGCTTCTCGGTAGGTGAGATACAGAACGGAGATCCTATCGACATTTCCCTGATGCTGCTTGAAGAAGGCTTTAAGGTTCCCGAGATCTTTGCGACCATCGGAGAACTAAACTACCGCCTGCTGAGGCCACTGGCAGAGCTGAGTCCGGACACAAAGATATACTCAAACCTTTCTCCTACCATGATGTTCTATGAAGAGGAAACGGTAGACATGTACATCGGTTCAGACTGCAAATACTATCACCCCGATACTCCGGGAATCGAATGGTGCGACGACAAACAACCCTTCGGTTACGATGCAGTGATCAAACTATTCGAACAATTAGACCAGAACACAGAAAAAAGATGACAATTTTTTATCAGATGAAAAACTGTCACCTTTTATAGGAAGAATACTATGAAAAAATTACTTAAATATCTGTCTCCCTTTGCGCCGGATCAATCCGGTGCAAGCGGTGTTTTATATGAGCTCGGCGGACTCATCGTTATCTGTGACGCCGGTGGCTGTGCAGGAAATATCTGCGGTTTTGATGAGCCCAGATGGTTCACCCAAAAAAGCGCAGTATTCAGCGCAGGCCTCAGAGATATGGATGCAATAATGGGACGTGATGACAGGCTTATAGCTAAGCTGAAAAGTGCTCAGGAGTCCCTTAATTGCTCCTTCTCTGCCATCATCGGAACTCCGGTTCCTGCAGTTATTGCAACTGACATGAAGGCGCTTAAAAGAATGGCTGAAAAAAGCCTTGGTATACCAAGTATAACCATAACCTGTGACGGCACAAAATATTACGACAAGGGTGAGGAAGATGCATGGCTTGCTCTTTTCCGGGAGTTTGTCGGTAAAGCTCAAATCAGCGGTGCAGATGATAGCGGTAAAGAAAACTCCGATTCAAATACCGAGAAAGAGCTGATCGGAATCATCGGTGCAACTCCTCTTGAAACAGGTTATTCATCCGATGCTCCTCTTAAGAATGCTCTTAAGACGGCCGGTATTAATAATGCCCTTATTTACTCTATGGGGTCCGGACTTTCCGACATTATAAGTGCCGGAAATGTTTCAAAAAATATTGTTGTTAGTGCACAGGCACTAAAGACAGCCCAGTATCTTAAAGAAACATATGGCACACCTTATGAAGTCGGATATCCATTTATCCCCGACTCTGTGGTTTCTGCCGTAATAAGCAAAATAAATAATAAGCATAAAAAGATCCTTATACTGCATTCTCAGTTTGCCGCTAATGAACTGAGAACCATAATAAGGAGTTTTCATAGTAACAGAGTATCCTCTGATGACCTTCAGATAGACTGTGCAACCTTCTTCATGCAGAGTCCTGACTATACAGAGGAACAGGATTATATGCTATCTGATGAAGACGAGCTCTTTGAACTCGCTTCCGAAGAGCGCTACGATCTGATAATAGGCGACGGCGACCTGCAGCCTCTTCTTAAAGCCGCAGGTTATAGAAGAGACTTTATTGATTATCCTCACTTCGCCATATCAGGACGCACTAACGACTAGTGCAACCCATTTCAAAAATATGACTATTACTTAGGAAAGGAGTCGACATGATTACCAACAACATAAGAGTATATGGCATCGTTCAGGGTGTCGGCTTCAGACCCTTTGTAAGCCGAGTATGTCTGGAAAACAACATAAAAGGAACCGTATCCAACAGGGGCTCTTATGTGGAAATATTTGCCCAGGGAGAAAATGTACCGGAGCTCTTTTCCATGCTTTATTATAATGCCCCAGACCGTTCCATGATCCTGAATGTCATTAACAAAATGGTAGATCTTCCACCATTTGAAAATTTTGAAATAATAGAAAGTGAAAAGGATACCGGAGATATATTTGTCTCTCCTGATATCGCTATCTGCGATAAATGTAAACAGGAGCTTTATGACAAAAATAACCGCCGCTACCTTCACCCCTTCATTAACTGCACAAACTGCGGTCCCAGACTCACAATCCTTGACAACATGCCTTATGACCGCGAGCGCACCAGTATGAAACATTTTAAAATGTGCCCTCAGTGTGAATATGAATATACTCATCCTGAGACAAGACGATATGATGCGCAGCCCGTGTGCTGCCCCGAGTGTGGACCTGAAGTTTACCTGCTGCAGAAACAGTCTGATCAAAATCATGAGTCAGAAACAGGAAAACTCATTCCTACTGATATAAAAGGCAGAGAAGCCATCAGTCTAATCAGAAAAGCGATCACTGAAGGAAAGATATGCGCCATAAAAGGAATAGGCGGATATCACCTCTGCTGTGATGCCACAAACGAAGCCGCAGTCGCAAGGCTGAGACTTCTGAAGCACCGCCCCATGAAGCCCTTCGCGGTTATGATGAAGGATACAGCTACTGTAAAGAGAAATTGTGACATACAGTGCAGTGAAATGTACGATCTGCTGACAGGCCATGAGAAGCCCATAATACTTATGGACAGAAAAGAGACTTCAAACCTTGCTCCATCTGTCGCACCGGATAATCCGAAGGTGGGAGTAATGCTGCCCTACACTCCTGTGCACTGTCTGCTCTTTGATTATGACGATGAATACGAGGTACCCGACTGTCTTGTCATGACAAGCGCAAATGCATCCGGAGCCCCCATTTGCAGGACCGATGAAGATGTTATAAGTGAAATATCCGGCTTTACAGATTATGTATTATCAAATAACAGAATCATCCTGACCAGAGCCGATGACTCAGTCATGGATTTCTATAAAGAAAAACCATATATGATAAGACGCTCCAGAGGATTTGCTCCTCTGCCGATAATGATCGGTAAAGGCGAGAATGAATCCGGTGAAAAAGCTAAAAATCTGAAGGGCCATGTTCTTGCCATTGGCGGAGAGCTTAAGAATACATTTGCCATAGCAAAGGATAATCTGATATATCCATCAGCCTATGTTGGTGATATGGAGGATATCAGAACAATGGATGCCCTGGTTGAATCAGTTAAACGAATGGAAGAGCTTCTCGAGGCAAAGCCATCAGTAGTTGTATGTGACTTGCATCCGAAGTATAATACTACTGCTGTCGCCGAGTCCCTGGAACTTCCGGTGATAAAGGTTCAGCATCACTATGCACATATACTCTCGTGCATGGCAGAGAATGATTACCTGGACGAAGTTATCGGTGTATCCTTTGATGGAACGGGTTATGGAACCGACGGAACCATCTGGGGTGGAGAATACCTGCTCTCAAGACTTGATGGTTTTGAAAGACTTGGAAGTATCACTCCGTTTATTCAGTCCGGCGGTGACCTTTCTTCTAAAGAAGGCTGGAGAATTGCAACGTCCATTCTGGGGGACTTCAATAATCCTGAGATATCCGAGCTGGAAAGACTTAATAGAATAAACAAAAACGATATCACTTCACGACTTGGTCTATGCTCTGAAATGGAATATGATATGCTTTCAAACATGGCAAGAAACGGCATAAACAGCATACTCTCAACCAGTGCAGGAAGACTGTTTGATGCTGTAAGTGCAGTACTTGGTATCAGAAGAAGCTCTACCTTTGAGGGAGAAGCATCTACTTCTCTGATGTTTGAGGCAGAAGCATTTCTGAAGAAAACAGGGAAGCTGAATCAGGACATATCTAATTCTATCGAAGGAATCGGATATGACACCAACAGACTTGTTAAAGATATAGCATATAAGTATTTAGATGGAATAAGTAAAGACAAACTAGCATATTATTTTCATCTCGGACTCGCTGAAATAATTACTGAAAACTGCAAAAATTTCAGTGCCGATACGGGAATAAAAACCGTTGCTCTAAGTGGTGGTGTTTTTCAGAACAGACTTCTGCTTGGACTTGTGGATGATAAATTAGAAAAAGAAGGTTTCAGAGTACTTCGTCACAGTCTGATCCCACCTAATGACGGTGGTTTATGTGTTGGTCAGGCGCTGGCCGGAATGTACAGAAATAGATAATCTGAAATAGATGAATTGTATTAGTTTAATTATAAAAACAAATAAATCGATACTGGATAATTAGGAGGAAAAACAAATGTGTGTAGGACTTGCTGCAAAAGTAGTAAATGTCAAGGATGGTACTGCGATTATCGATGCAGGCGGAGCAAAGAGAGATGTAAGCGCTGAGCTTCTTGAAGATCTCGAGCCGGGCGATTATGTTATGGTTCACGCCGGTGTTGCTATTGCTAAAATCACAGATGATGATGCCAATGAAACTATGGGTATCTTAAAAACTCACGCAAGATAAGGATGATTTAAAATGGTTGGATTAATAGTAGCACGTTCAGAAAATAACGTGATTGGAAAAAACGGAATGATTCCCTGGAGAATAAAGGGTGAACAAAAACAGTTTAAAGAACTGACCACAGGAAATATCGTGGTAATGGGTAGAAAGTCTTATGAGGAGATCGGTCATCCTCTTCCTAACAGAGAAACTATAGTTGTTTCAAGAACAAAGAAGTATGAGGGAGAAAATCTTTCTACAGCTTCATCTGTACAGGAAGCAATTGAAATGGCCGGTACTGATAAGAATGTATATATATCCGGAGGATATGGTCTGTATAAGGAAGCATTACCACTGGTCGATGTAATGTATATCACAGAAGTTAATACAGTTATAGAAGACGGTGATGTTTTCTTCCCGGAGTTCAATGCAGATGATTTTGATATCACCATCGGTGAAACAGGTGGTGATGAGATTACATTTACCAGAACTACTTATACGAGGAAGAAATAATGCGAATATCCGAAAGCTGTGCTAAATGTCTCTATGACAGGCAGAAAGAAAAGACTGATAACGAGGAGTACCTTGCTGAGGTTAAACGAATAATTGATGAAAGAGGCGAAAATGACACCAGCCCTTATCTGGTTTATCTGTTTAATAAAACACATGAGAGGATGTTTGGCAGCAGCGCAGATTATAAAGAAATAAAAAAGCAATATAACGATTTGGTGCTTGGAATGGAAAGTAAGCTCAGAGCGGAGATTGAGGATTCTAAAGATCCGTTAGCAAAGTCACTTGTTGCAGCACGTATCGGAAATTACATAGATTTTGGTGCTATGAATCACGTGGATCAGAATGAATTCTTATCGCTGTTTAATGATATCGATATGACAGCGGATGGTGACATTTTGACTTACGAGAGTTTTATAAAGGAATGTACGCAGGCTAAGAGATTTCTTCTGATTACAGATAACTGTGGAGAAATTGTATTAGATAAATTAATGCTGGAACAGCTTAAGAAGAGATTCCCTCATTTAGATATTAAGGTTATGGTTCGTGGCAAAGATGTCCTTAATGATGCAACTCTGGAAGATGCAGAATATTCAGGTATTAATGAAATTGCAGAGATTATCTCCAATGGAGAAGCCATTGCGGGAACTGTATATGATATGCTTCCGGAAGATGCAAAGAAAGCATTTGATGAAGCGGATGTAATTCTTGCTAAAGGACAGGGAAACTATGAATCAATGTATGGTCAGGGCTTTCATGCATTTTATGAATTCTTATGTAAGTGCGAACTCTTTACAAGCAGATTCAAAGTGCCAAGACTGACAGGTATTTTTATTGAAGATAAATAAAACAGGGAAAAAAGGCTTATGAATTATGGAATGACGAGCTAAAGGAAGGAAAATAAATCATGAGTGAAATAATTGATAATGCAAGAGAGATAATAACGGGGTATAAAGGCAGAAAACTCCGAATCATGGAAGTGTGCGGAACACATACCCATGAGATATTCCGTCTGGGAATAAGAGGTCTTCTTCCTGAAGATGTAGACCTTATATCCGGTCCCGGATGTCCGGTATGTGTAACTCCGGTTGGATTTATAGATGAAGCTATCTTCCTTGCCCTTGAAAAGAAATGTACTATCTGTACTTTCGGTGATCTGATAAAGGTGCCGGGTACTACAATGAATATGGCAGGAGTACGAGCAGAAGGCGCAGATATCCGCCCTGTATACTCTCCTGATGATGCAGTGGAACTTGCAAAGGATAATCCGGATATGGAGGTGGTATTCCTTGCAGTCGGATTTGAAACTACTACCCCATCAGCCTGCCTTGCAGTTAAGAAGGCAAAACGTCTGGGACTTAAAAACTTCTCAATCCTGACTGCGAATAAAACCATGCCGAACGCGTATGCAAAGCTTAAGAACAGTGCAGATGCATTTCTCTATCCCGGACATGTTAATGCCATAACAGGAACCGGAATCTGTGAGAAGCTGAAGGATGAGGGTGTTTCCGGAGTTGTGGCAGGCTTTACGGCAAATGAACTCATGACTGCACTTGCAGTAACAATAGATAACCTCTCAAAGGGTGAACCATTCTTTGAAAACTGCTATCCAAGAGTAGTGCGACCTGAAGGAAATCCGGCAGCTCAAAAACTTATGGAAGAAGTAATGGAACTCTGTGATACAGAGTGGCGTGGTCTTGGAATAATAGAAATGTCAGGCCAGAAGCTTAAGAGTGAATACGCCGACTTCGATGCAAGAATAAAGCATGATATTCCTGATATTACAGGGAAGCCAAATCCGGCCTGCAGATGCGGTGAAGTTCTCCAGGGCAAATGTAAGCCATCAGATTGTCCGATGTTCGGAAAAGCCTGTACACCGCTTCATGCAGTAGGTGCGTGTATGGTATCAGATGAAGGTGCCTGCGCAGCATATTACACTTATGGAGCTTCAATAGGATTACAATAAAATAATAAAAATAGAGGAAAAATATTATGGAAGATAAAATAACACTTGCTCATGGTGCCGGAGGAGTTCAGACATCAGATCTTATAGGAAATCTATTTAAGAAACATTTCAGCAACCCGTATCTTACAGCAGACGACGCTGCAGTGCTTGATATGACACCGGGAAAGATAGCCATGTCTACAGATGGATTTATCGTTTCTCCTTTTGAATTTCCGGGAGGAAATATAGGAAAGCTTTCAATCTGTGGAACAGTAAATGATGTGGCCTGTATGGGTGCAAAGCCGGAATATCTTACATGCTCATTCGTTATAGAAGAAGGCTTCCCTGTTGCTAAGCTTGAAGAGATAGCCGAAGCAATGGGAAAAACAGCAAGAGATGCCGGAGTATATCTTGTTGCCGGTGATACCAAGGTTGCCGGAAAAGGACAGGTTGATAAGGTATTCATTACAACAACGGGAATCGGTCATATCATAGAAGGAGCTTCAACTTCAGGTGCATTTGCAAAACCCGGAGATAAGATCATTGTAACCGGAGATATCGGACGTCATGGCTGTACAATTCTTCTTGCAAGAAACGATTTCAAGATCGATGCAGATATAACAAGTGACTGTGCACCACTTAATAAGAACATAGAAGCAATGCTTGAGGCCACAAAAGATGTACATGTTATAAGAGACGCAACACGTGGTGGTGTAGGTACAGTTCTCTATGAAATAGCAGCTGAAAGCAACGTAGGCATATCTCTCGACTCTGAGAGTATTCCGGTTCAGGATGGTGTAAGAGGTGTATGTCAGATGCTCGGACTTGAACCACTGTATCTTGCATGCGAAGGCAGACTTGTAATCTTTGCTCCTGCTTCTGAAGCAGATAAGATTCTGGAAGCTCTGCATGGATGTCCAAATTCAGAAGGCGCATGTATTATCGGAGAAGTTACAGAAGAAAATGTCGGAAAAGTAATTCTCAATACCGCTGTCGGCGCAAAAACATTTCTCGCCAGACCAAGCGGAGAACTACTACCTCGTATCTGCTAAAAAAAATAAGATGACAGTTTTTCATCAGATGAAAAACTGTCATCTTATTTTTTTATAATGAATCGTGGAATGTTCTGTTTATAACATCCAGCTGCTGTTCTTTTGTAAGGCTTATAAACTTAACAGCGTAACCGGATACACGTATCGTAAAGTTTGCATACTCCGGCTTATCAGGATTTGCCATTATGTCCTCGAGAGTTTCACGGCTGAATACATTTACGTTCAAGTGATGAGCTCCCTGTGAGAAATATCCATCCATGGCATTTACCAGATTCTGCACTCTTTCATCCTCGGTATGACCAAGTGCCGAAGGGTTCATAGACTGAGTATTGGATATTCCGTCCAGCGCCCATCCATAAGGTATTTTAGCCACTGAATTAAGGGATGCCAGAAGTCCTGAAGTCTCTGCACCGTAGCTCGGATTAGCACCGGGAGCAAGAGGAGTCCATGCTCTTCTTCCATCAGGCATATTTCCTGTAAATTTACCGTATACAACGTTAGATGTGATTGTAAGCAGAGATGTGGTAGGCTCTGAATTACGATATGTATGTCTCTTCTTTATATCATCAGTAAAGGTCTTAAGAAGCCAGACACCGATATTATCAGCTCTGTCATCATCATTTCCGTATTTAGGAAAATCTCCCTCTACCTCATAGTCCTCAGCATATCCGTACTCGTCACGAATAACCTTTACTTTAGCATATTTAATAGCAGACAGAGAATCTATAACATGCGAGAATCCAGCTATACCGGTAGCAAATGTACGTCTTACATCTGTATCTATAAGCGCCATCTCCGCTGCTTCATAATAGTACTTATCATGCATATAATGTATGAGATTAAGTGTATTAACATATAAACCGGCAAGCCAGTCCATCATAAACTCAAATCTCTCTATTACTTCATCATAATCAAGATATTCCGATGTAATAGGTCTTGCAGCCGGACCAACCTGTTCTCTGGACTTGCCATCCACACCACCGTTTATTGCAAATAGCAGACATTTGGCAAGATTAGCTCTTGCCCCGAAGAACTGTATCTCCTTACCTGTCTGAGTAGCTGAAACGCAGCAGCAGATAGAATAGTCATCTCCCCATACAGGCTTCATAACATCATCATTTTCATACTGAATAGAACTTGTCTTAACTGAAATCCTTGCAGCATATTTCTTAAATGCTTCAGGCAGGTTCTGTGAATACAGAACAGTAAGATTCGGTTCCGGTGAAGGTCCCATATTCTCAAGTGTATGCAGGAATCTGAAGCAGTTTTTGGTCACCATTGGACGTCCATCCATACCCGAACCTGCAACCTCAAGAGTAGCCCATACAGGATCACCTGAGAACAGTTCATTATAGGACTGAATACGAGCAAACTTAACCATACGAAGCTTAAGCACGAAATGATCAATGATTTCCTGTGCTTCCTTCTCTGTAATAAGACCTTTCTTCAGATCTCTTTCAAAGTATATATCGAGAAATGTAGACACACGGCCTACAGACATAGCAGCACCATTCTGTGTTTTGATTGCAGCCAGATAACCAAAATACAGCCACTGAACTGCTTCTTTAGCGGTTCTTGCAGGACGGGATATATCATATCCGTAGATTTCAGCCATCTTCTTCATTCCTTCAAGGGCTTTAATCTGTTCAGCAATTTCTTCTCTGAGACGAATAACTTCATCAGTCATTACGCCATCGCCGCAGTTCTTCTTATCAAGTTTTTTCCATTCGATCAGCTGATCTATTCCATAAAGAGCTATTCTTCTGTAATCGCCAACGATACGGCCTCTTCCATAAGTATCAGGAAGTCCTGTTATTATATGACATCTTCTTGCAGCTCTCATTTCATCTGTATATGCATCAAATACAGCCTGATTGTGGGTTTTATGATATTCGGTAAATACTCTATGCAGTTCGGGATTAGGTTTATAGCCGTACATTTCAAGAGATTCTTCTGCCATCTTAATTCCACCAAATGGCATGAATGCTCTCTTAAGGGGTTTATCAGTCTGAAGACCAACGATCTGTTCAAGATCCTTCATGGATTCATCTATATATCCGGGACCATAAGAAGTAAGTGATGAAACTACATCAGTTTCCTCGTCTAAAACTCCTCCTTTTTCTCTCTCCATTTTCTGAAGTTCCTGAAGTCTGTCCCATAATTTATTTGTGCTTTCTGATGGTTCTGCCAGGAAGCTTTCATCACCATTATAAGGAGTATAATTATTTATGATAAAATCTCGTACATTACACTCTTCTTTCCAAAGTCTTCCATTAAAGTTATCCCATTCTTCATAACAAAGCAGCATATCCCTTTGCATCATTTTCCTCCCACATTTTTACCCCTCGATAAAAATGATTTCAAATACACATTAACCGATATAATATCAATTAAAAAACATGGAACAAATCTAACAATACTATGTGTATATACTAATGTCAATAATAAAACACACCATATAGTGTTTTTTGTGAAAAATTACCACTATATAGTGTGTCACAATGATATAATTCCAGCATTTAGTCCTCTCTTGCCATTTGTATATCTGTGAGAAAAGAACAGATCATGATTTTTCATGGTACAGAGCTTTGTCTGGTGAATATTGGATATCTTTAAGCCTGCATTAACAAGAATAAGCTCATTCAAATTCCAGAGATTAAGCATATATCTTTTTCTGAACCGAACAGTTCTGAAGAGGCCATATACCGCACCTTTATTTGTCTGAGTAACACCAAGATACTGCTTCGGCATATTGTCTCTGATAAATGAACCTGAATTACAACAAACATAAATGTCTTTATGGAATAGGTTGCTGGTATCCAGATGTTGTCCTGAAAGAAGCTTCTCCTTCCAGTTATCATCAGACTCCAGAAATATATCCGTATATGATATATTTTCAGGACTCATATCGATATAAGGACACTTAAATAATTCATCAATAACAGTCTGATCAACTTCGTAATTCTCCGGTCCGATAGATGGTCCTATTACAGCATGAATATTCTCAGGAAGACATCCATATACTTCTACCATTTTATGTACAGTCTTTGCTGCTATACCGGCAACACTTCCACGCCAGCCGGCATGAACAGTTCCTATTACACGGCTTACAGGATCAGCAAGAAGAATCGGGACACAGTCTGCGGTATAAACTATCAGTGGAAGATCCTTTACGTTGGTTATCTGTGCATCTATCTCAAAATGTGAAAGATCACGAGTGATACCGTCTCCTGCATCTTCTTCTGTTACTACCAGAACATTAGACTTATGAACCTGATTGGGGCAGGACATACGTTCTATATCTATTCCCATAGCTTTTCCGACACGTCTGTAATTTTCCATTACATTTTCCCTGTCATCGCCAAGATAAAAGCCCATATTAAGAGATTTGTATATTCCGGTACTAACTCCACCCACACGAGTAGTAAAACCATGCTTGATTCCCTTTATATTAAGAAAATCATCAACCTGAATCAACGGAGTTCCATTTTCGGTATTCATTTTATAATATTCTTTAGTCATATATTTTCTCCGTAAGAATTAAAAAACTCCTGAACATTCAGGAGTTTAGTGGACGCTCGGGGACTCGAACCCTGGACCGTCCGGTTATGAGCCGGATGCTCTAACCAACTGAGCTAAGCGTCCTAGTCATTATTGATGAAAATGTTTGTATAAAAAAGTGACCCGGACGGGAATTGAACCCGTGTTACCGCCGTGAAAGGGCGATGTCTTAACCTCTTGACCACCGGGCCAGAATAGATAACGATTTACTCAGTAAATCGTTATCCGAGCATCTTTTCCGAAGGAAAACGATGCTCCGAAGCTGCTGTTCTGGTTGATGACTTGATTTATCAAGTCAGAAAGCAGAACACAGCGTTCCGATTACTTTCGTAAATCAATGCATTATATGCAAGCTCCCCGAGTTGGGCTCGAACCAACAACCCCTCGGTTAACAGCCGAGTGCTCTACCATTGAGCTATCGAGGAATAAGCC
>JAFWSY010000113.1 GCA_017519155.1 Eubacterium sp. | reverse complement strand
GTGCTTCTTGTAACCAATTCTTCTTAATCTGATCTTAACTGCCATTTTAAATGACCTCCTGAAATATTAATATATTATTTTATAAATTTAACAGTTCTGAATAATATCTGCAAATATGCATCACGGATAAATCCGACTCTTCAAAACAGTTATTCACATTGTTATCTACCGGCATTTATACCGATATGGTTTTAATCTAGAAACCGAAAGGCATCATGCCTCTCTTTTTCTTCTTGCCCATCATTCCGGACATCTGCTTCATCATCTTCTTTGATTCCTCAAACTGTTTGATGAAACGATTAACCTCTGCAATGTCAACGCCGACTCCCTTTGCGATACGGTTCTTTCTGCTGACATTTATTATTTCCGGATTTGCTCTCTCAGCAGGTGTCATGGAATAGATTATAGCCTTTGGCCTGTCCATGGCATCTTCATCGATCTGAACGTTCTTAAGCTTGCCTGCTCCCGGAAGCATTCCGAGAATAGAGCTGAGTCCGCCCATTTTCTTCATCTGTTCCATCTGATCAAGGAAATCATTAAAGTCAAAGGTTGCTTTTCTGATCTTCTCCTCAACCTTCTTAGCCTGTTCTTCATCGATAGCTTCCTGAGCCTTCTCGATCAAACTTTCAACGTCGCCCATTCCAAGGATTCGGCTCGCCATACGATCCGGGAAGAACTGCTCAAGATCCGTCAGCTTCTCGCCCATTCCGGCGTACAGTATAGGCTTTCCGGTAACAGCCTTGATAGAAAGCGCTGCACCACCTCTGGTATCGCCATCGAGCTTTGTAAGGATTACACCGTCGATTCCGATTCTCTCATTGAAGGTTGTGGCAACATTTACACTGTCCTGACCGGTCATCGAGTCAACGGTAAGAAGTGTATATGTAACAGGAATATTATCCTTGATCTCCTGAAGCTCGCCCATCATCTCATCATCGATATGAAGACGACCGGCAGTATCTATAAAGAGTACATTTATACCATTCTTCTCTGCGTGAGATATGGCAGCCTTTACGATATCAACAGGCTTATATCCGGTACCCATGGAAAATACAGGTACGCCAACCTTTTCACCATTTATTTCCAGCTGTTTAATAGCAGCCGGTCTGTAGATATCACAGGCTGTAAGGAGACATTTACGTCCCTTATTTTTAAACTGTCCTGCAAGCTTGGCAACCGTAGTTGTCTTACCTGCACCCTGGAGACCACACATCATAATGATAGTAATCTCGTTGGAAGGAAGCATCTTAAGCTCGGTCATCTCACTTCCCATAAGAGAAGTCATCTCATCACGAACGATCTTGATAACCATCTGTCCCGGGTTGAGCCCCTTCATGACCTCTTCACCGATAGCCTTCTCAGTTACAGAATTGATGAAATTCTTTACAACCTTAAAGTTAACATCGGCTTCAAGAAGTGCACGCTTAACTTCCTTCATGGCCTCCTTGATATCATCTTCCTTAAGGACGCCCTTGCCTCTAAGCTTTTTAAACACATTCTGCAGTTTATCACTTAAGCTGTCAAATGCCATTAATCATTCCTCCGGATCAAAAATCCTCTAATATTTCTTCTGTTCTATGTTCTATCCGTTCTATCAGCGGTGAAAGCTCCGGATTGGTGTTCTTCATCTTGAGAACAGCCATGGTATCACTGATATCCTTCATGCTTTCTCTCGCCCTGCTGAATTTCTCGACAAGCCTCAGCTTTTCTTCATATTCAAGAAGTATCTTCTCACATCTTCTTACAAGATCAAATATACCCTGCCTTGAAACGCCATATTCTTCGGCAATCTCTGAGTAAGACATATCCTCGGAAATAACATCCGTATATACTTGTCTCTGATGCTCTGTAAGTAATTCTCCATAAAAATCAAGGAGCAGAGCCTGTTTTACTATCTTTTCCACGAGTAACCTCTAAGACATAGTTTTGTCAGCAGCCATCATATGTCATAAAAAATACAAACTCACTCAACTTGTTCAATAAACAAACAGGGTATGTAAAGGAAAATAGCTTTACACACCCTGCTAGTATATTTGATAAGCTCTCTATTGTCAAGTATTTTTTCTTGACAACAGATACTGTGATCAAATTAGTATATATTTCCGTTTTAATCGGCTGTACTGATATTTACAACTCTCCACCTTCCGTTGTCGAGAGCCATTATCAGATCGTAATCTACGGTTTCACTGCCGTTTTCTGAATTCTTTGCCGTGGTTTCAACCTTAAAGCCTATATATGCACTGAATTTCTTATCCTTCTGGTCAAACTCCTTCGCCAAACTATTCATTTTATCTACAGATATTTTATATGCCTTGTATCTGACACTGAGGAAATTATACGGAGCGATGGTTATGCCATAAATCCTTCGCCACATGTCCTTGGTCTTGTCAGATAAAACGCCATCTGCATAGAATTCTATGATCTTCTCAGCGTCCAGCTTGCTGTATGCATCCATAAAGTCTTGTGCAGCAGATATAACATCATCGAATTCTGCGCTTATTACCCACCACTTCTTATTACTCTTGGTACGTCCTGTTCTGATGATGGCCTTGGCCGGAAGAACAATATCATCCACATGATATCTGAAGGTTACATCAAGGATATACGCCTTATCAAGATCCGCACCGGTCTTATTGATCATCGAATCAAGCGAGCTGTTCTGAAGTTCCTTCTTGTCCGTGATCTCAACACTGTCAATTTCAACCTTACTGAAACCCGAAACAAAGTTGATCCTTTCGTCTACAAGCTCAAATATAGCATCGCCATTATTACCGGTCACATAATCATAACTTATGATCTCATCCTTTTCAGCTATGCCGTTCAGAAACTCGATAACCTCTTCCTTACCGAACCTGTTATCTTCGACCTTCTTCTTATGCTGTCTGTTGACCAGCCATATTATTCCGGCAATGATGATTGCAACAAGAAGTGCGATAC
>JAFWSY010000112.1 GCA_017519155.1 Eubacterium sp. | reverse complement strand
TCTGCAGTCCCCTTCCGTATAGGTGACTTTTTCTTCTTCCGGAAGCAGATAATAGCAGGTCTTTCTTTCACACACCTCGCTACTTTCATTCCAGAAATAACAGTATCTACAATCCCTCGGTTTATCATCAGCATAACGCTGTTCACTCATCTGTCGGATCCCAATTACCAAAATAATCATCCACTTCATTCTCTGTTTTCTGCATTATCTTTCCCTTACAAGATGCCGCAATACGGAACAAACAGAGCAGCGTTGAAACAATCCCTAAAACAATTATCAGTTTCTTTTTCATTATCATCATCCTTTCCATATAAAAAGGGCACCTCACTAGGAAGTGCCCCATATAACATTATTTCTTTTTCTTCTTTGTTGCTTTCATAAGATAAATACAGCCACCCATACTAGCGAGTGATAGTATCATTATCACGACTAATACGGCTATATCGGCGTCATCTCCGGTCTTTGGTACATCCGTTCTGGTAGCCTTTTTCTGATCTACCATCTCTACTTTCTGTATTTCTCCAGAATCCTTTACCTCAAATGTTACATCATCTGCAACCTCATAACCATCTGGAGCTTCATCCTCATGAAGAGTATATGTTCCAACTGGGATTCGCTTAAATAGATATGGATTATCAGTCGAAGTCCAGCTTACCACTGCATTTCCATCCTTATCCCTTATTGTAAGGGTTGCTCCTGCTACATTATTTCCAGTAATATCCACTTTGGATATCTGAACTTTTGTAACATCATTTTCATAAGTAAATGAGAACTTGCTTATCTCCTGCATGTTCTCTGTAAGTATAAACTTAAAATCCTCTACTTTATCAGTTGAAGTATAGCCCGGTGCTTGTGCTGTTTCCTTGACGTAATATGCATATCCAAGAGGAAGGTCTGCACTAAATTCAGCCTTACCATCCTTGTCAGATAAAGCATGTTCGATAACCTCGTCTTTCTTTACAATAACTTCTCCTTTATCATTTACTATATCATCTCTTGAAAACAGTCCAAACGTTGCGCCCTTAACTGTATTCTCAGTTCCTTTTTCAGTCTTTACTACTTCTACTTCAGCTTTCCATCTGTCATTTACATAGTCAGTAGTAAACTTAACTTCCTTGGTATCCTGATCCACATATGATAAATCTATGCTTCTGACAGCATCATCAAGAATATATTTATCCTGGGTTGATACTTCCTTCACATAGTACTTTCCGAGTGGAAGCTTATCTATTGTTATAATTCCTGTTTCATCAGTAGTATACTTCCCGATAAGCTCATCCTTTTTGTAATAGTCAGGGCTTTCGCCATCTGGATTCTTGATATCCTCAGAAGCATAAAGCTCAAACGTTGCTCCTGAAAGAGGTTTTGTCTCATATTTGAACTCTGTTTTTACTCTTCCAATGTTATCTGTAGTAACCTCTGCTTTATCAAGCACCTCTGCTGTCTTATTGATAATAATCATTCCTGTTGGCACATCATCGTACATTTCTACAGGCATAACCTCAGATGTTTCTTCTATAGTGAACTTCACATCTGATGCCTTAAGATATCCGTAAGCTGCCAGGTCCTCATGAAGAGTATATGTCTCTCCAATATGAAGAGCTTTTATAATATGATCCTTACCCTTCTCAGAAGTCCAGCTATCAACTACATTTCCCTTACTGTCCATTACAGAAAGCTTCGCTCCGGCGATTTCCTTCTTTGTAGAAATATCCTTCTTGGAAATGCTTACCTTGGTTGAATCATTCTTAAACTCAGGCTGAAGACTGACTGTTATTACATCCTGTCCCTGATATGTAGCATCTACTTCCTCTATCTGATCTCCAAGCAGATATCCGTCTGGTGCCTTAAGCTCCTTAACGTAATACTTTCCAAGGGGAAGATCATAATCAAACCTTGCGTTCCCATTTACATCAGATACTGCCCTACATATAAGCGCATCCTCATCATATAGTACTGTATCTCCCACTGCAATCGTCTCTTTTGCATAAAGACCAAACTCAGCTCCGGAAACAATCTCATCCGATTCGCTGTCTCTTTTTATTACTGTGATATCTACCTTCTGTCTGTCATTTATATAATCAAGCGACTGATAAATGATTGGAGTATCCTGATCCTTATATTCAAATACTACATTCTGCTTAAGTTCGTTTAACACAAATCCTTCAGGTGCCTTTGTTTCCTTTACATAGTATCCACCAAGAGGAAGATTCTTCATTTCCGCTTTACCATCTTTACCTGTTATCATAGTACCCACAAGCTGATCTTTTGTATAAAGGACTAATCTGTTACCATTTTCATCCTTCTGTCCGTCAGGTGTATAAATGTTTTCAGCAGCATAAACACTATATTCAGCACCTTCAAGCGACTGACTCTCATAAATAAAATCCTCTTTTTTATTTGTTTTATCATTCTTGCCAAAACCAGTAAGGACTTCACCCATTTTTATTACTGAAAGATTACCTTTAACGGGTGTATCTTTATAATCAACCTGAATAATAGCTTCCTGGGTATCAGCATCAACTTCAAACGGAGTATTAGTGTCTATGTCAATTTCATAATAATTCTTATTCAGCGCATATCCATACGGTGCGGTGATTTCCTCTACTCTATAATGACCAATCTTAAGTGTTTCTGGAAGCACAAGATAACCTTGCTCATTAGTAAAATATGATTTATGTATCTTCTTTTCAGGATAAGTAGTGATCTGCTCAACATAGCACTCATTATCCATATCATAAATCTTGAATTCAGTATTCTTTGCAAGTATAGGTTTCTTTGTTTCATCATCGATTTTATAAATAAGTATCTTTGCTTCAAACTCGTCATCAAGAAGCACTCTCCATACCTGCGGCTTATCTGGCTTATGTTCTGTTACTGTTACAGTAAAATCATCAACCGGTGAATAATTATGAGGTGTTATAACCTCTTTTACTAAATACTTTCCATATGGAATAGCAATACTCGTAGCTGCTCCGGTTTCATCCGTAAACATGATTGTTTCACCATTTTCACCAAGAACAACCGGTTCAGCAGCATCAAAATCATAACTGCCATCTTCTCTTACTGGAAGCTTACTTATCAGATACGCTTGAAAGCCTGCACCCTCAAGAAGATCCGCATCAGTTTTTCCATTATTAGCTGCTTTTATAATCATGAACGGTTGTTTCTTTACCTGTTCATCTACTGTTGCAATACGCTTTACTGTAGGAACAGTATCTCCCTCAAAACTACAGTTGATATCATGTTCCTCTTCATCAGGTACATAACCGACAGGAGCTGTTATCTCTTTCAGATAATACTTTCCAAGATAGAGATCCTTTACTTCTGCAAATGCATCAGCATTAGTTGTAAGTGTTGTGATCAGTGTACCCTTTTTATAAATCACACCTGTTTTTCCATCAGGATGAACTATGTCCTCTCTTACATAAAGGCCATACACTGCTCCCTCTAAAGTCGCATCACCCTGAGCTATATTCTGCTTTAACTCCTTATCTCTTTTTTCAAGATCAATAGTTGCTCTTACACGTTCATTCATAAACGTATGTGTAAATTCAACTGAAGGTGTACTCTGCCCCTTATATGTAAACTTAAATGTATAAATATCATTCTCATTTCTCACATATTTATCAGGTGCCTTTGTTTCCTTTACACTATATGAAAAGCCGATAGGAAGGTCAGCTGAAAACGATGCTTTTCCATCTGTTCCTGTTGTAACACTTTGGATAAGTGTCCCATTTGGTACGACAACTGTTCCATCATTATTTGTTATATCACTAGCAGCATAAATACTGTAAATACCACCCTTAAGCGGATTCTTTGTATCCTTGTCCTGCTTTTCAACAGTTACCTTTGCCTTTACTCTTGTGTTCTTATAAGTAGACTCCTTAAATACAGTCTTCACATTCTGTCCCGCATATGAAAGGGTTACTGTCTTTTCCTCGTTTGTTCCTGCATAGTCACTAGGCGCTTTATCCTCAACAATCTTATACTTTCCAAGATAGAGATTTGTAAGAGTTACAGAACCTGTATCTCCTGTCACAAGATTTTTCTTAATGGTGTCACCAGCGTTATATTTCTTTGTTCCGTCACCTGAATAAATATCAGCAGCAGCATAAACTGAAAAAGAAGCCCCTTTGAGCTTCCCGGTCTTATAATTGAATGTTACTCCCTTATCTGTGATTGATGCAGAATTAAGCTGTTCTCCCTCCTTATAGATTGTAAGTTCTCCCATCTGTTCATCATTCTCTATAGTATATTCCACAGTGTCTGAAGTAAGTATATTAAGTGTAAATACTTTGGGGGTGATCACATATCTATCAGGTGCCGTAATCTCTCTTACATATACAGTTGACTGTGTTTTGATTATATCTACCGAAGAATTTCCGTATTTATCTGTTGCAGGCATTTCCTTTATCAACTTTGTACAAGCACTGTCAGAGTATACTCCAAACACTGCCCCTGCGAGTTCTTTCTTCGAACTTGAATCTACCTTCTTAATATTAACCTTGGTAACATCCAGCCACTTAACACTAAGATTAACTGAGTTAGATACTGTAGTAGTTTCATAGCTACCGATGTCCTGATAAGCATCGCTGTTCTTTATAGCTATAGCCTGCCACATTGTCTTCATATCTCCGAACATATCTCCGGAACTCCATGTTCCAGTTTTTCCAAGAGGGGCTGATAGCCAGAACTCTGATCCACCATAAATCTTTACTGTACCACCTGTCTGAGATGTATCGCCAAGATGATAAGTTACATCATCAGGAAGTGTCATGCTGATATAATTTCTTGAATCAGCATTAAGTGTTACATAGTCAGTAACCTGCTTATCTCCCTTACTTGATACATAAGCTTTAAGACTTGATGTAGAGAGATACATAGTAGGATCAGGTGGTGCAGGAAGGCTGTCAAGGTATTCTATCCATCCCCATACTCCGCATATTTCAAGATCATACTGCGTACATCCATGGAATCCTTCCATACCGATATAAAAATAACTTGCTGCAAGATGAGTAAAAATATAACGTAAATCCTCATCAAACTGCCCCATATAATAATCTGTCATATCAGCTGTACCGCCATAGCCATAATAAAGGGCCTTCTGAAGCCTTACATTGCCCTCTAGAACGCTTTTAGCATAGCTGCCGCTACTTGGGCCTGCATTAGCTGATTCGAGGCAATATGCCACCTTTCCGTCGATTGTATAGAAGCTTGTAAAATAGTTTCCAAGGTTTGAAGGATAATATATATCCCTGCCTTTTGATAAGTTTACTGTACCTGAAGATGTGGATCTAAGGCTTCTTGATTTAACAGCAGGTGCTGCTGAAAACACAAGCGCCTCGCCATCTCCACCAATCTCGATAGGTTCCTCATCAATCTCCTCAGCAGAATCTTCTTCCGTTTCTTCTGAATCTTTTTCCTCAGTTACTGTCGCATCAGTGTCTGTTGCTTTATCTTTTTGATTCTCTTTAGCACTATCCGTTTTTTCTTCTGTAGTACTTTCATCCGTTACTTCTTCTGCTTCTATTCCGGTATATTCCGAATTATCTTCTTCTGCCCGTACTGGCAGATATGATAGGAACATACAAAATACAAGAAGAAGTGATACAAATATTCGTAACTTCTTCATCCTATTAGTTACCATCATTTCCTCCTTTTTCTATCCATCAAATATTTCATAATCTTCTGGTGAAAAGATAGAGAATGTATCAATTTCTTCGTCTTCCCTCTTCTTTTCTTCTTTCTTACTCTCAGCGAACTCCTGTCTTTCGCCTAGCACTTCTGTTGTAAATACTCTCTGATTATATTTATTGATGTAGTTACCACTCCGCAGCTTTCCCTTTAGAACAATTCTTGTTCCCTGCTTCAGATACTGTTCTGCAAACTCTGCTCTTGATCCGAAAACAACTACCGAAACAAAATCCGCAGTCTGTATATCAGGATTTTCTTCCTTCATCTGCTTACTAAGCTCTCTATCCACTGCAAATCCATATCTTGCAACCACCAATATTTCTCCCGTATCCTTCTTGGCTACTCGCTTGACTACTGGATCTCTTGTGAGATTTCCTGTTAATACTACTAAGTTCATATTTTTTCCTTTCTTCATAACGACATTAAAAAAGCAGCCTTCTGGCTGCACCTCTTGTTACATTATTGATCACTCCCCTTCAGCTTTATTACAGATGTCGCACACCATCTGGATTAATAGCTATTTTAGCTATAAAAGGATATAGCAGGATAGAAAGCCTACCCTGCTACATAGTTTTCATAGTTAAAATTTAGGCATTAATTTACTGTAATATTTGCCACGCTTCCCTTACAGTTCTTGATGGCTCTTCCATCCAGGGGTATTATCGATCTGTCAATATGACATCATAGCTTCTAAACTCTCCGTGGTTCTCACCGAGCCGCCCTCATTGCCTGCGATAGGTCCCTTTTAAATGCACTATCCTACACGGACTGTGACTGGACGGAAGTATCTCTAAATGTAACCGATAACCGTATATGCAGTTGTTTTTTGTGCATACACGTATCTTAGATTTTTAATGTCGGACGTTCATCACAGCGAACATCGGTAATTTGTTTTTATTCTGTCGGACTTTTGTCGGGAATTTGATTTTTCCTTTTATAACCCAAGAGCACCAATGCTTTATCATTAGAAGAATAGTCCTTATTTGATAGCACAAAGTACCCTATAGGAAAATCAACATCTGCTTCAAACTCCATTTCAGGAACACTATTACGAAACAATATCCTTTCAACTTTAAGCAGTCTTCCATATATACTATCCGTAAAAAGCCCATGTACAGATGCCTCATATACCTCCGCAACAACAGCTCCTAATTCTTGTACAGCATTGTAGACATCTATAAGGTCTGCCATATCATCTATATTCATTTTCCACTCCCTGTTTCATCTTTTGTGCTATTTCATAGTCAATATATTTTATCTGGAAAATGATATCACTTAATGCTGCTACTAAATAATTGAGCTTGTCCCTAAAATCTTGAACACTTATCTTACCCTCATTCATATGGATATCTTCTGTAACATTTTCGATGGATGCATCTATGATTGCATCTGTTCCATAAATACACTCCTGGAACATTAGTTCTTCTAATTCTTCCTGGCTAAAGTACTCCTTATCATATTCATATGAATCTTCATAATCACTTCTAAGAATCAAACGACCTGTCCCATCTCCATTTTCTATTATTTCGTATCCTTCATTTACGATATAATTTTTATAACAATCTATTATCTCTTTCATATACTATTTCTCCTTATCTTCTCTACATGAGATACATATTTAATCTGTACTGTATATTCTGTTAATTAACTGCCTTTCTCCTTATAAATATTTCCCTTTATATACTAGATACACATATATAATTAAATATAAATATATCAACCAAAATAAGTATTATTTCTATCACCGCAACTCCGCTATTATCACTATTTATTTCGACAAATTTTCTTTTAAAAAACCAATACAAATCCTCCATATTCATTCCTCCTTTATTTACAAATTTATAAATGCGGGATACAT
>JAFWSY010000111.1 GCA_017519155.1 Eubacterium sp. | reverse complement strand
TTGATGAAAAGATAAGCCAGATAAGGGTTTATAACGGATTAAAATATACAACCAAGGAATATGCTGAGGCAGGAGATATAATAGCTGTTACCGGGCTTGAAGGAACCTATCCGGGGCAGGCACTCGGCTATGAAAAGGAAGATTATCTTCCGGTTCTCACACCTCTTTTAATATATCGTATCGTACTTCCCGGGGATACCCCGAAGGAGGTATTTCTCCCGATGATCAGAGAGATAGCAGACGAAGAACCGCTGCTTCAGGTTGAGCAGGATACGGATTCCGGAGATATCATGGTCAGCGTAATGGGAGAAGTTCAGCTGGAAATACTTGAGAGACAGCTGCGCGAAAGATTTGGTATCAACGTTTCATTTGATTCCGGAAGGATACTTTTCAAGGAAACCATACGTTCAGCTGTTTACGGCGTGGGACATTTTGAACCGCTTAGGCACTATGCAGAGGTTCACCTTCTCCTTCGGCCGCTTCCGGCAGGTGAAGGCATAGTGATCGATTCGGAGCTTAGCCTTAACGAGCTCGCGGCGTCTTATCAGAATGAGATAATATCATCGCTGCGAGGTGCATTTCACAGAGGAAGGCTGAGAGGAGTGATCGCAGGACTACCTGTAACAGATGTGCGGATTACTCTTGTAGCCGGCAGGATAAGTCTGAAGCACACTGAAGGCGGAGATCTGCGTGAAGCTGCCATCAGGGCGTTTCGTGCGGCTCTTATGAGCGGAGAAGCTGAGGGAAATAGTGTCATCCTTGAACCATATGAGAAGTTCAAAATAAGGATAAATGAAAAATTCATCGGAAGAGTGATGAATGATATAAGTGAGATGGGCGGAAGATCCGAGCTTGTCAGCAGTGAAGAAGGAAATGCAGAGCTTGCCGGTCTTGCACCACTCAGGTTTGTCAGAAATTATCAGGGAGAGCTGAACAGCTTTTCCGGCGGAAGCGGAAGGATCAGTGTCCTTGAGGAACTTTATCTTCCTTGCAGTGATCAGGCTGCCGTCAGAGAGGACAGCGCGCTTATAAATACATCCTACGATCCGGAAAGAGACAGAAGATGCCCTGTGGGTTCAGTATTCTGTGCAAATGGAGCAGGCTATTATGTAAGCTGGGAGGATGCATTTGAAAAAGCCCATGTAGAGAAGAAGATCAGGGATTACAGTGAGCTGGAGTGGCTGTATGGAAGAAGCGCATCCAGTGGCGCAGCTGATATTGAAAATACAGCATTAAGCCGGACTGCAGGAAAAAGATCAAATCTTGCAGATGAACTGTATGACAGAGCTATCGGCGTTGACGAGATAGATTCGATACTTGATAAGGCCATGAGCGGCAATAGGCGAAAGGATCCTCTGGTTAAGAGAAAGTATCATTATTCCAGAAAGAAGGATATAGGTCTCAGCGGAAGAATTTCCGGAGGTGGAAGCGGTTCGGGCAGCACTCATGCAAATGCAAAGAAGAAGCAGAATTATCTTCTTGTGGACGGCTACAATATAATCCATAAATGGAGAGAGCTTAAGATTTTGGTTGAAGATAATATGTCCGGTGCAAGAGGACGTCTTCTGGATATCATGTCGAATTATCAGGCTATACGCGGTATGGAGGTGATCGTGGTATTTGATGCCTATAACGTGCCGGGAAATGAAAGCAGGATCGACAAATATCACAACATAAATGTCGTTTATACAAAGCAGGCGGAGACGGCTGACCAGTATATAGCCAGATTTACAAATGAGAATACTGCAGATATGAATATTACTGTTGCAACCTCGGACGGACTTATCCAGCTGATCATAAGAGGTGCAGGCGCATACCTTCTGTCTGCAACAGACCTTGAAGCTGAGATAGAAAGGGCAAATGAAGAGCTGCGGGAGAAGTATGATCTGTGATAAGCGGAGGATATTAAAGGCAGTAAAAACAGATAGTAAAAAACAGTTGAAAAAATATAAAATATAGCTTGATTAAATCACAATCTTGTGCTATTATCACAAAGTATGTTTTAGATTTAATCGGGAGGATTTCGTCGTGGAAGTTGTTAAGACTATATCAACAATCGCATTTATTATAATTTCAATAGTGCTTACTATAATCGTACTTATGCAGGAAGGTAAGGATAATGGCCTTTCAGGAACTCTTACAGGTACAGCTGATTCTTACTGGGCCAAGAACAAGGGAAGATCTAAGGATTCTGTGATCAAGAAGGTTACAGTTGTTCTTGCAGTACTGTATTTCGTTCTTGCTATTCTTCTTCGTTCGAAGTGGCTTGCGTAATTATATAATGAACTTTTCAGGTGCTCTATTGAATTAGAGCACCTTTTTTATTATACTTAATAAGAGAGCATATGGGTAATAATAAATGAAATATATTATTAATCCGGTATAAAATGCAGAAAATCAAAATGAGAGAACAATAAGAAAGCAAATAACTGTTTTCTATAATATTAATCATTGTGCAATAGAAAAAGACTGTAGTTAAAAACTATATTAGGGAAATTTATGAGTAAGAAAAATATGAAAAAAGATAAAAAAGATAATATAAAAAATCCGGGATTCACAGATGTGTTTGACGAATCAGGAGAGAATTCTCTTGAGGAATCAGAAGAGGAGCTTGATGAAGAAGCCTATCAGGAA
>JAFWSY010000110.1 GCA_017519155.1 Eubacterium sp. | reverse complement strand
AATCAAAATATGTGCCCTTTATTGTTAAACCCTTCTTTTTTGTCACAGAATTAATCCTCGAGACTATCTACATATAGTTTGAAAAGATTTCCTCTTTCCTCATAGCTTTTGAACATATCCCAGCTTGCGCAGGCAGGAGAAAGAAGAACATCATCTCCCGGTCTTGCATGACTGTAACAGAATCTTACTGCATCTTCAAGGGTTTCTGCTTTTACTACTTCATTAAAACCATGATTCTTGCAGCAGGTAAGTATCTTGTCTGCTGTCTCTCCGATTAGAACCAGATATCTTACCTTACCCGGGAAGCATTCTACCCACTCATCATAGTCGGACTGCTTGTCATAGCCACCGCCGATAAGAAGTGTTGTAGACTTCATTGCCTTGATAGCCTTGATAGCCGCATCCGGATTAGTTCCCTTGGAATCGTTATAATATCTTACATCTCTTACTTCACGAACGAACTCTATTCTGTGCTCCACTCCTTTGAAGGCATAAACCACATCTCTGATTATGTCTGAAGGTATGTCCATGAAGGCTGAGATACATACAGCGGCGAGTACATTTTCCAGATTGTGCTCACCCAGTATCTTTATTCTGTCTACATCGAGGACATATTCCTCAATACCGTTCTTTCTGAGATATATCTTTCCGTCTCTTACGAAAGTGCCCTGCTCGACTTCAGCGTTATGGCTGAAGTAACAGATATTTGTCTTAAGTCTGTCAACCCTCTTCATTATCTCAGGGTCATCCATGTTAAGAACTATATAATCCTCGTCAGTCTGATTCTCAGCTATCCTGAACTTGGCATCCACATAATTATCAAATGTATAATGTCTGTTAAGATGATCAGGTGTCAGGTTGAGAATCGCAGAAACATGAGGTCTGAATTCATGAATTGTCTCCAGCTGAAAACTGCTTATCTCAGCTGCGATATATGTATTGTCTGTTGAAGAATCAGCAAATCTTGTAAATGGAAGTCCTATATTTCCAACTACGAAGCTGTCCTGTGTATAGGTCTTGAATATCTCTCCAACAAGGGTTGTGGTGGTTGTCTTACCGTTTGTACCTGTTATTGCAGCGATATGACCGTCACAGAAATAGTAAGCAAGTTCGATTTCTCCCCAGATAGGGATTCCTGCTTTTCTTACCTTCTCAACAAAAGGTGCATCTACAGGGATTCCGGGACTTATTACGAAAAGGTCTGCCTTCTCCAGGAGTTCGTCTGTCAGCTCACCAAGAGCTATGTCTACATTTCCCGAACCCATGAAATCGCCTAATATACTTTCTTTATCTATCTCTGTATTCTGATCATACAGAGTTACTCTTGCTCCGTTTCTTATAAGAAGACCTGTAGCTGCCACGCCGCTCTTTCCTGCTCCGGCAACTATTACATACTTACCCTTCATTTTGTTCTCCTTTTATATCTTTAAAAATCCACCCTGTTTCTACTCTTCATACGTTCCTTCATTTCCTGACGTATCATATACCGGAGCTCTGTAGTTCTCATCGTATATGCTTTCTTCTGTTGTTTCTTCGGTAGTTTCTTCTTCGTTAGGATCCTGATTTTCTTCAGCAGTTGAACCTGCAACGCTGACATCCGGTGCATCACCATCGAATACCGGAACCGCAACCTCTTCCATTGCTGCATCTGTAGGAGATGCATCGCCTGTTCTATAAACATTCATGTATGGAAGAAGATCTTCTGCTATTTTATTAAAGAGAAGCGTTCCTGCTCCCGAACTTGCCTGATCGGGTACTCCGGGTTCATCTACCACGCAGTATATAACAACCTGTGGATCACTTACCGGCGCAAAACCTATAAAGGAAAGGATGTACTTTCCGTTTCCTCTCGGAAACTTCTCTGCTGTTCCTGTCTTTCCACCTATCTCATAGCCTTCTACTATAGCCTTCTTACCTGTACCCTCTTCAACAACCTCTTTAAGAATCTGTCCCATCTTCGCAGAGGTGTCTTCCGAGATGGTTCTTCTTACAAGTATCTTGTCATAACTTCTTACTACATTTCCGTCGGCATCAAGTATCTGCTTTACCACATGAGGCTGATAATAATATCCACCGTTTACTACCGAACAAAAAGCAGTTCCAAGTTGCATCATGGTAACCGTAACTCCCTGTCCGAAAGAAGATGTGGCAAGCTCAACAGGATTAAGGGTATCCTCATGATAAACCAGAGAATACAGATCCTCATCACTTGACTCACCGGCTATATCTATATTTGTTTTTTGACCAAAGCCGTATAATACCTGGTATTTATCAAATATGGTAGAACCTTCAAGTGCAGCTATCTGCATGAGACAGTCATTACAGGAATACTCCAGCGCATCAGAAACAGTCAGCATACCATGTCCGTAAACATTATGACAGTTGATATCATAATCAGCTATATGCTGTACGCCGTCACAGAAGAACTGTTCATCACCTGATATAACTCCGTCCTCCATTGCACCTGAAATGGTAAATGGTTTAAATGTAGAACCCGGCTCAAAGGAATCACTGACTACGAAGTTTCTCCAGAGCTCATTTAAGGCTTTAAGCTTATCATCATCGCTGAGTCCTTCTGCCATAGCCTTAAACTGTTCATCAGACATACCTGCAGCTTCTTCAAACTGATATTTGGTCGGAAGCATGGAATAAGCATCATTACAGTCATACTGATGGTTGTTATATAAGGCCAGTATCTCGCAGTTCTTCGGATTCATTACCAGAACCGCAATATGCTTGGCACCTTTCATCTCAACTTCAAACTCTTCGCAGTTTTTCTGAACGATTCTCTGTGTTTCAGTATCTATAGTTGTAACAAGGCTGTCTCCGTTAACAGGAGCCTCAAGACTCTTCTGAAGATTGTTGTCCTTACCCAGATAGGAATAGGTTCTTCCGTTCTGACCATTCAGGTAGGAATTATAACCACCTTCAAGTCCACCGATACCCTCATTACCACTTACCACGAATCCCAGCATGTGACATGCCAGATCATTGTTAGGATAATTTCTCTCGTACTCATCCTGAAGCCATACACCGGTTACCAGACTTCCTTCGCTGGTTTTAACATAGGCCTGATAATCCTTTACCTGATCATAGGTCAGCTTCTTTCTTACGACTGTATACCAGGACTCGCTGTCCTTAAGATACTCATTCATCTCATCAGCCGTTATGCCGAAATATTTATTCATAGCTTCTCTTGTGGCTTTTTCGGCTCTGTCGCTTGAAAGAATATTCTTTGGCTCCAGCACGAGATTATAAACCTTTGTACTCGTTGCAAGTATGGAACCGTTGCAGTCGTATATATTCCCTCTCTTAAAAGGAATAGTAATGCTTTCATAGTTATTCTGGGCAAGCACTCGCTGAGAGTATTTATCTCCTCTCACGAAGTTGTAATAGACTATAGCACCCACTACAACCACAAATGCCATACTAAACATTAAAAGCAAAACGAGAAGACGCTTGCGCATCCTCCCCGTAAAGACTCTTCTTTTCTTTTTTATATATGTTCTTCTTCTCATAAGACATCCTGATATAAGTCCCGTATAAAACGGGACTTACTTCTAATCAACTGTTTTTGGCACATCCGAATACTGTTTTACGTAATCGTCCTCCTGTTTATCATATCGGATGATCTGACCATTCTGTGAGTATACCATTCCTAACTCACTTGTTGCAACCTTATATATATCATCAAGTGAATACATGTTGTTGAGGGAATCCTCAAATGCGTCATTATCTGCCTGTATAGACTCAAGTTCTCTCTGCAGACTTTCGATGTTTCTTTCCTTTGCCTCTATATTCCCCTGAACAGAAAGCATAATAACACATGATGCAATCATGAGTATAAGCATTATGGAAAGAACCAGCAAGTATCCCATGTCAAAGCCAAGAGAATTCTCAGCTTTTTCAGCTGCTTTACGATATGTTTTTGTCTTTTTTCTTCTTCGTGGCGATCTTACACGTTCCGGCTCGGGAACTGCCACTTTTCTGACTGTACTACCTTCTACATAGTACATATCTCTTGCTCTTGATCTAGCCATATTCTTCCCCTTTATCTTTCTGACCTGTTCTGTTCTTGTTCTATATCCTTTCAAAAATCCTCAGCTTAGCGCTGCTGCTTCTCGGATTTCTCTCAAGCTCCTCGCTGCCGGCAACTATCGGCTTTCTTGTTATTACCTTTCCCTTAGGTTTCCTTCCACATGTACATACCGGAAATTCCGGTGGACATATACATGGATTCTCGGCGGTTCTAAATGCATTCTTTACTATCCTGTCCTCAAGAGAATGGAATGTGATTATTGCAAGTCTTCCTCCCGGATATAATGCATCTATCATGTCTGTAAGTGCATCTTCAAGAACTGTAAGTTCTCTGTTCAGTTCTATCCTGATTGCCTGATAGGTTTTCTTGGAAGGATTACCGCCTGTCCTTCTTGCCGCTGCAGGAATGGAAGCTTTGATTATTTCATTTAATTCAAATGTAGTCTCTATTCTTTTTGTCTCTCTCGCCTTGACTATATGTGAAGCAATTCTTCCGGCGAACTTCTCTTCTCCGTATAAACTGATTATTCTTCTTAACTCTTCCTCGGAATAATCATTGACTATATCCTGCGCTGTATAATCTCCTGACTGATCCATTCTCATGTCCAGTGGTGCATCTTCTCTGTAGGAGAAGCCTCTCTCGGAGTTATCCAGCTGATAGGAAGAAACTCCTATGTCCAGGAGTATTCCATCGACCTTTTCTATCCCCAGTTCCTTCAGAACTGATTTGATATTCACATAGTTATTTCTGACTATATGTATATTCTGAAAGTCTTTAAGTCTTTCGGTTGCTGCTTTTATAGCATCAATATCCTGATCTATTCCGATAAGGCAGCCCTTGTCCGAAAGTCTTTTTGCTATTTCATAGGAATGTCCCGCTCCACCGAGGGTTCCATCCACATACGTTCCATCAGGCTTTATATCAAGTCCTTCAAGAACGTCATCCAGCATAATAGGTATATGTTTAAATTCCATTACAACTGTACCTTGTATTCAGCTATCTTATTTGCCAGCTCTTCATCACTGTATGCATCATCACCGAGTTCTGCTTCATATCTAGCTCTGTCCCATACCTCAGCCTTGCCACCATTTCCAATTACAGCAACTTCTTTAGTTATTCCGGCGTAATCTCTGAGTGACGGTGTAACTATGATTCTTCCCTGAGAATCTATATCACAAACACTTGATTTTGCTGTCAGTTTTCTGAACATCTGTCGTCCATCAACTGTACTTGTATCTATCTGCTCTTCCAGGCCAGCTACAAAAGCTTCCCATTTTTCAAGTGAATATAGTCTGAGGCACCTTTCCGGTCCCTGGGCTATTACAACAGTTGTTCCAAGAGCATCTCTGAATTTTGAAGGAACACTAAGTCTACCCTTAGCATCTACGTTGTGAAAAAACTCACCAAACATACTAAGTGCCATATGCTGTTCCTCCTTTCTGAGATTCTTGGGTTTTAATACCATTTTTTTGTAAATTCCCCACTTTTTGGAGAATATATGGATAATTGACCCATTTTTCCCCACTTGGTACTCATATTAAACCACAAAAGCCCAAATTGCAAGGCTTTTTTATCGACAAACCTAGATAAACAGCCAAAAAAACAGACTATGAAGCCTGAAACTTCATAGTCTGTTTTTTAATTTATACTACATATATTTGATATTTTTATCAGAAACACTATATCTAGTATTTTACCTTTTTATTCAGTTTTTTCGGTATTTTCCCCACTTTCTTCCACCTTTTCGGTTTCAGGCAGCGGAGCATTCTTCACTTTTCTTCTATTTACTATGATAATTATGGTTGCTCCCACTACACAAAGCACAGCAACAACCTGACTTACCTTCAGAGGTCCGATCATAAGGGAGTCGGTTCTGATTCCTTCTATAATAAATCTTCCCACTCCATATCCCAGAGCATATGAAGTAAATATCTCACCATTGAATTTTTTCTTCTTCCTGAATATAAATATGAGTACCAACAGAAGAACATTCCAGAGTCCCTCATATAAAAATGTAGGATGAACCGTAATACAGGACACACCGTTTATCACTTCCTGGTGGGCAAGCATCTCGTCTGTTACTATCCCGGAAGAGGTCAGATAATCCATAAAGCTCTTACTGTAGTAATCAACCGGTATACCCATTCTGAAGATGCTGTTCGTATAACTACCGAACACTTCTCTGTTGAAGAAATTACCCCATCTTCCCATTATCTGTCCCATAAGGATTCCCATGGTAATGGTATCAAGTACCAGCGGGAAGCTGGTCTTCTTATGTCTCGCAAAGAATATAATAGTGATAACACCTGCGATAAGACCTCCGTATATAGCAAGTCCGCCATTACGGATATTGATCATATCCTTTATCACAGCCCCCGTACTTTTTCCCGGAGAAACGAATTCCTTCATATTGAATAATATATAGTATATTCTCGCTCCAAGTATCGATGGAACCACCAGTGTAAGCAGAAGGTCAAGATAATTCTCAGGATCCTGCCCTGTTCTCTTTGCCTCAAGAGTCGAAAGATAATAAGCAAAGATAAAACCGAACATGATGATCATTCCATAGAATTTTATCTGGAAACCGAAAACAGAAAAGCCGGATAGTACCTTTTTAAAAAATATTCCCAGTCCCGGAAAATATATTCCGTCCATATTTACTCCTTTTTTGCAGTGCCGCAATCGCTGAAGTAGCTGCTTCGCAGCTACTGTCCAGCTACTTCCACTTTTTTGCAGTGCCGCAATCGCTGAACCCGCTGCTTCGCAGCTACTGTCCAGCGATGATAGGGCGTTCCGCCCTATATTGACAGGGAAATAAGTATGCATAATCGCATAAATGTGATTATGCATACTTATTTCCCTGTCACTGCACTGCTTAATGCCTTCTACACGTTGAACTTAAAGAGAACTACATCTCCGTCTTTCATGACGTACTCTTTACCTTCCTGACGTACAAGACCTTTTTCCTTTGCAGCTGTCATGCTACCCTCACGGATCAGATCGTCATATGCTATAACCTCAGCCTTTATGAAACCTCTCTCGAAATCAGAGTGGATCTTTCCGGCTGCCTGAGGTGCCTTTGTACCATCAACTATGGTCCAAGCTCTTGACTCCTGAGGACCTGCTGTCAGATAACTGATAAGTCCAAGCAGTGAATAGCTTGCCTTTATAAGTTTATCAAGACCTGATTCCTTAAGTCCAAGATCCTCAAGGAACATCTTTCTTTCATCATCATCAAGCTCTGATATCTCAGCTTCCATCTGTGCACATACAGTAAACACCTGAGCATCAGTCTCAGCAGCATAATCACGAACCTTCTTAACAAAATCATTAGAAGCTCCGTCATCAGCCATATCGTCTTCGCTTACATTTGCCGCATATATAACCTTCTTATCTGTAAGCAGGAAATAATCATGTATCCATGCCTTCTCATCATCGTCTGTTTCATCTATCTCAAAAGTTCTTACAGGATTACCTGCTTCAAGATGAGCTTTTATTCTGTTCTGGAAATCAAGCTCCTTGGCAGCCTGCTTATCATTTCTTGACAGCTTAACAGTCTTGGATATTCTTCTCTCAAGAACTTCCAGGTCTGAGAATATAAGTTCTATATTAATAGTCTCTATATCTCTGATAGGATCGATAGAACCATCTACATGAACTACATCCGGATCCTCAAAGCATCTTACAACATGGACTATAGCATCGCACTCTCTGATATTTGCAAGGAACTGGTTGCCAAGTCCCTCACCCTTACTTGCGCCCTTTACAAGGCCTGCTATATCAACGAACTCTATAACAGCCGGAGTGGTCTTTTCTGAATCATACATCTTAGTAAGTACATCCAGACGTTCATCCGGCACAGCAACTATACCTACATTAGGATCAATTGTGGCAAATGGATAATTTGCCGCAAGGGCTCCGGCCTTTGTAAGTGAATTAAATAATGTAGACTTACCTACGTTTGGCAATCCGACTATACCTAGTTTCATAATATTTTCCTCTTTCCTTTATTTATTGGGGTTTCCAGACTTCCAATTTGAATTTTACGCCATTTTTTACGCCATCCGATATTAAGATATATCCAATTATATAAGCTTATATACGCGTTTTTACATCAAAAGTCTGCATATTCAGTTTAGAAGAGAACATACCGTTCAATTTTTTTACGCCATTTTTCTGGTGTATTCCTCGAACTTTTTTATTTCTCTTATTTTTTCATCATCAGTTACATGAATATATAAGTTCATGGTAATGTTGATACTCGAATGACCAAGTATCTGCTGCAAAGTCTTAGGCTTCATCCCCGCCTCTATGCATCTAGTTGCAAATGTATGTCTCAAGGTATGCATAGAAAAGTTTTCGATATTAGCTAGATTAGTAAGCTTTACTATATTAGCATCATAAGTCGAATTCTTTGTTGGAGTTCCTTTTCTATTTATAAAAACAAACTCTTTGAATTCATCCTGTACATATCTTCCAAGATCAAGCTTTGCTTTAAGTTCTTTTAGCATTGCAGCACACTCTTCAGTTATGGGTATTTCTCTGTTACTCTTCTTGGTTTTCGGAGGGCCAATATGCCACTCACCAACAGAATATCTATATTCCATTGTCCTTCTGATAGAAATGATTCCTCTTTCGAAATCTATATCTTCCCATTTCAGGCCAACCATTTCGCCCGTTCGAACACCTGTATTTAGTATAAAAAGATACTGAGGATAGTTAGCTGTATTCTTTGCCTGTTCCATAAACCTGTTTTGTTCTTCAATAGTAAGTACCCGCGTCTTTGACTCAATAGGTTTAGGCATTTATACAGTTTTAGTAACAGGATTTGAACTAATAATTCCATTTTCAAAAGCAGATTGAAACATATTATATAAAGTCAGCAAAGTCTGTCGTATTGTAGATCCTGCATAGTCATCAGTCATTCTATTCAATACCATCTGGCAATGCATAGGCTTTACATCATTGATCAAAGTCTTGCCTATTAGCCTTTTAATGTTTTGTTTGTATCTTTCCCTATAATTCCTTACAGTATTAGGCCTAACAGTCTTTTCTTTAATATTTACAATCCAATACTCAAACCAAGCATCAACTGTCATACCTAAGGATACACAACCAACATCACCTTGTTGATCCTGCAACCTAGCTTCGGCTAGCCATTTCCTCGCATCCTGATACATAGGAAAGTATTTTTCAATCCTTTTACCACAAGATGTTACAAATCTGGCAGAATAACGTCCATCCTTTCTTTGAGAAAGCCCTGGACCTAATTCCTTACCCTTTAGGTTTTTGCCCATTCTCTCAGCTCCTTTCCTTTGTAACATCACATAGAAAAGAGCCTAGTACAACTGTTTAATGTTACCATAAAACAGTCCACTTTTCAACGGATTTGGTATCTTAATTAGAATCCTAAATCATATCTCTCTCACTGACGAAAGATACTGCTCAAATTCTTTTCTTTTAACTAATTTTCTATTACCAATATATAAAACAAAATTACACATTGGATTACGAAGCAGTTCGGCAATCTTATTTATTCCAATATTAGAATACTCTGCTGCCTCTTTAATAGTTAGGTTAATCTTTTTTTCAATCGGCACATATACTTTTTCGGTCATATCAATTGTATCATCTACTATTTTTTCCACAATATCCCTCCTACTCTTTTTTATGCGCTCTTTCCTACGTAATAGCTGCCAATATCAATTCTCAGACAACTAAGAACTCATATTGTCAGCTACCACTAAATATAAAGCCGGTGGTTATGGTTAATAACCCACACTGGACTTGCACCATCATTTCTATCGACCTTTATTCTCGCTCATATTCATCACCAGCATAATATAAGAACTTAAACGGGTTAACAACATCATCAGCATCCAAATAAGAACTAAATATATTCGCCACCGCAGAAGATAACTGCATCTGGTTCAGAACTCTCCTCTTCCAACATTAATCTTCAGAAGTGGAGAAATCTCCAGGATGCCCGACTTGCTGAACAGCTCAAATCAGACCTTAGAGCAAAATACGGAATTGACTATACTCAGATAAAGGCAAAAATCAAATCACTTGAAGCCGAAAATAATAGAAAGTCTGCTGATATAACAAGCAATAAAGCTGGCATTACAAATATGAGAACATTTATAGAAAACTGTCAGATCTATATGAGCACTTACAAGTATAGTCAGAACTATGAGAAGTCCAAAGACCAGGAACGATATTACCGGGAACACGACTCAGCTCTCAACTCTTATGCTCATGCAGTTGAAATGTTGAACAGAACAAAACTCGATAAAACTATTCTGGAAGATAAAGAGAAAGGTAAAAATTTCATAAAAGATATGCAGGAAAAACTGGCCAATTTAGAAGAAATCAATTCCATCCATGAGCAGGATATCAAGAATAACCAGAAAGGAATAACTGAGCTTAGACGGATTCAGAAAGAACTGGATATCTATCACAACCGGAACAACGATGCATTATCATAACCAATTTCTTTTACTGCATAAACACTATAAAAATGCAAATTATACTCAATCCGGCATCAATGACATATAGTAAATAATAAGACAATTAAATAAGGGATACCACAGCCACACCATAATGTGCAGCTATGATATCCCTTAAATTATGTATTATCCTTCAATAGCTATATACTGTTTTTCTGGAAGTTTCTCTGCTTCATTCTTAGGAATTGATAATTTCAAAACTCCATCTTCGAACTTAGCCTTTACATCTTCCTGCTTAACTGCATCTCCTACATAAAAACTTCTCTGCATAGCACCTGCATAACGTTCCTGACGGATAAGTTTACCCTTCTTATTCTTTTCTTCCTTATCAAGTCCCTTAGCAGCGCTTACTGACAAGTAACCATTTTCAAGTGATAACTTAATCTCGTCCTTCTTAAATCCAGGAAGATCAATATCAAGCTCATACTT
>JAFWSY010000109.1 GCA_017519155.1 Eubacterium sp. | reverse complement strand
TTATCTTGCCAGACATACTGGTAAGAAAACTGATTCCAAGATTAATGTAAGCGGTGTACTCAGAGATAAGGCTGATAAGACCTTCAGAGGTACTATTGATTTCATTAAGGGCTGCAAGGATGCAACCGGCGATGAGAGAGAGGATGTACTTCTTATGGATGAGGGAGTACATAACAATACAGTTCCCCTAATCCTTTGTGCAGAAGAAGATGTTGAGGGTGCACACGGAGCTTCCATAGGTAAGATATCTGACGAAGTGATCACATACATGGAATCAAGAGGTATACCTGAAGCTGATATAAATGAGCTGATGGCTAAGTCGAGAATAGATGCGGTAATAGGCAGAATTCCTGATGATGTAACAAAAAAGAAACTGCTGTCTGAAGACTGATCATAGATTATTGATCATAAAATACCGATCATTATAATATAGGAATTAGAAAACAGAGATAAATATGAGTATTAATGTAAATGAAATAAGAAAAGATTTTCCGTTTTTTGATAAGACAGATCTTGCATATCTGGACAATTCCGCTACTACACAGCGTCCGCGTCAGGTAGTGGAGGCAGTTGCCGATTATGAATATTATCATAATTCAAATCCTTTCAGAGGGCTTTATGAGCTTTCAATTGATGCCACCGAGAGGTACGAGGCTGCCAGAACTAAAGTGGCTGGATTCATAAATGCAAAGTCTGATGCGGAAATAATATTCACAAGAAATGCGTCGGAGAGTCTTAATCTGGTAGCATTTTCTCTTGGAGATATGTGCCTTAATGAAGGTGATGAGATAATAACCACCGTAGTCGAGCATCACAGCAACATGCTTCCCTGGAGACACGCAGCCATGCGTCATAAGGCTGTGGTAAAGTATCTGGAGTGTGAGCCGGACGGAAGTTTTTCCCTCGAGAAGTTTAAAGGACTTCTGAGTGAAAAAACAAAAATAGTTTCCATGACGGCTATGTCCAATATCTTCGGAAGGATTATAGATATAAGAGCATTTGCCGATGCAGCTCACGAAGTGGGGGCATTTTTTGTAGCCGATGGTGCCCAGAGTGTACCTCACAGCGTAACAGATGTAGAGAAACTTGGGGTGGATTTTCTAGCATTTTCAGGTCATAAGCTGCTCAGTCCTATGGGTATAGGAGTGCTTTATGGTAAAGAAGAGCTTCTGAAGAAAATGCCGCCATTTCTTACCGGTGGTGAGATGATTGAATATGTAACACTGGAGGATGTGACTTACGCAGAGCTTCCCCATAAATTTGAAGCAGGAACCGTAAATGCTGCAGGAGCAATCGGACTTGCCGCAGCAATTGATTATATAGAATCTATAGGTTTACATAATATTGAAGAGCGAGAGCTGGAACTTACCAAAATCATGTTTGAAGGAATGAAGGCTATTCCTCATGTAACTGTTCTTGGTTCAGATGATGCCGAGGATCATCATGGTATAGTTACCTTTAAGATAGATGGAGTACATCCACATGATATAGCTGCAATAATCGCAGATGCCAATGTGGCTGTAAGAGCAGGTCATCACTGTGCTGAACCGCTTCATCAGTTCCTGGGTATTCCGTCGACCACAAGAGCCAGCCTCATGTTCTATAATACAGAGGAAGAAATCGAAAGACTTATAGATATCGTATCAAAGATCCGTCCCATGATGGGCTATCCGGACTAAAAAAGAAGTAAGGGGCATTATAATGCAGAATAGAACTTTCTATAATGAAATATTGACGGAACATAACATTCATCCGCTTTATAAAACGAAGATGATCGAGCCGCAGCATTCTCTCAGGGGTGTCAATCCTTCCTGTGGTGACGATATTACACTTCAGCTGAATATATCAGATGATGGTATAATAGAGGAAGGTGCATTCTTCGGGGATGGATGTGCTATATCACAGGCCAGTGCTGATATGATGCTGGAGCTTGTGATTGGTAAAAATGTAGAGGAAGCTCTAAAGCTTAAGGATATTTTCCTTAAGATGATTAAAGAAAAAATAACTGATGAAGAGCTGGAAATGCTTGAGGAAGCAGGCTCTCTTCAGGATATATCACATATGCCATCCAGAGTTAAATGTGCTGTACTGGGATGGCGTACGCTTGAGGAAATTCTGAAGGACGGTGAGAAGTCAGAATCAGTTACTACAGAATAATTATTTAAGTCTTAGTAGCTCTGTGATACGGTTTTTTATGTATGTTAATAATGGGGGTGCATTATGGGAGAAAGAAAAGGCTTTCTGGACTGGATCAAGTATAAATGGAAGGTGCTGTCGATAAGTGACGGACATTATTTCAAGTTTATCTGGATCGCTGCTATAGTTATTTCTCTGCTGACGGTAGGCATAAGTGCAGGAACTATCAGCGCAAAAGAGCGTAAGGAAAAGAAGGCTCAGATAGAGCTTGAAGAGAAGCAAAAAGCTGAGGAAGCTGCAGCAGCTCTGGCCAGTCTGAATGATGCAAAGGAAAAGGAGAAAGCCAGAATCGCCAAGGAAAAAGAGTGGATGCTCGTGCTGGTAAATGCAAACCACACACTCCCTTCTGATTTCAGAATTGACGAATTTACAGAGCTGGTAAATGATCATAAGGTTGATAAGAGAATATATCCGGATCTTCAGAAAATGTTTGATGATGCGAGAGAAGCAGGACAGTCTCCTTCAATAACAGCATCATATATGTCTCCTGAGGATGCAAAGAATGTGGAACTTCCATGTGCTCTGGATCACACTACAGGGCTTGCGATAGATATCACATCCAGTGAGGGTGAAGAGGATGTGGAAAACATGATGAAGTGGTTTGACGAAAATGCGGCTAAGTATGGTTTTGTAATCAGATATCCTGATGACAAGTACAGCGTTACAGGAGTAAAGAACGCAAAGACACATCTTAGATACGTTGGAAAAGAAGCAGCCGCTGTCATGAAACAAAATGGACAGTGTTTGGAAGAATATATGGAAAGTTATTAATCAAAAAGATGACAGTTTTTCACCAGGTGAAAAACTGTCATCTTTTTGATTACTGTATAGGTGGTCTATCGTAATTATCTGATATAGTATGTTTCTCTTTATATTCGTTGATTCTTGACTGAATTCTGATTGTAGGATCGAGCAGATCGCTGATTGAAGAATCATGATTCAGGTGATCTATGATGATAGCTATGTATTTGCTGAGATCAGCTGATTTATACCATTCTCTTGTGAATAGTTCAGGATTCTGATAACATACATTGGTTGAAATGACTTTGTCAATTACGCCTTCTTCATAAGCCTTATCAAAAACCTCAAGACCTGCAGTGAAGAGACCAAAGGTTGCAAGACAGAATACTCGTCTTGCGTGACGATCCTTAAGCTGTCTGCATACATCCAGCATGCTTTCTCCGGAAGCTATCATATCATCTATGATTATAACATCCTTGCCCTCTACTGAGTCACCGAGGAACTCATGAGCAACTATCGGATTCTTTCCATTTACAACTCTTGAATAATCTCTTCTCTTATAGAACATTCCCACATCAACACCGAAGTGGTTAGCAAAGTAGATGGCTCTGTGCATAGCACCCTCATCAGGAGAGATGACCATCATATGCTCGTTGTCAGGTTCAAGGTCCGGAATTGACTTAAGCAGACTCTTGATAAACTGATATGTAGGCATAAGGTTCTCAAAACCACAGTTAGGAATCGCGTTTTGTACACGTGGTTCGTGAGCATCAAATGTAATGATATTTGAAACACCCAGTGAAACCAGCTCCTGAAGAGCCATTGCTGTATCAAGTGACTCACGTCCTGTTCTCTTGTCCTGTCTGGATTCATAAAGGAAAGGCATGATGACATTTATTCTATGAGCCTTTCCGGCACTGGCACTGATCACACGCTTGATGTCGGCAAAATGCTCATCCGGTGTCATCGGAACCATACGACCGCCAAGGTTGTATTCTATACCTGTATTAGTTACATCGGCGATAATGTATAGGTCGGTACCTCTTACAGAATCTTTGATCATTCCTTTTGCTTCGCCGGAAGCAAATCTCGGACAACAGCAATTGATGAGAAATGTATCTCTTGAATAACCATTGAATATTATATGCTCAGTGCTGAGATGTTCTCTCTCATGACGCCACTTTACAAGATATTCATCAATCTTTTCACCCAGTTTTTCACTGCTCTTCATAGCAATTATACTGAGTTTTCCTGCTGGAACGGTTATGAGTTTACTTTGATCAGGCATAGGTTTTCCTCCAAATTATGGTGTGTTTGTTTTACGGTATCTTATATCTTCGCCATACAGCGGAAATAGTACGTAGTCCTTTGCTATTCTTGACATGATACGTTCACTGTATCTGTCCTGGAGAGTAGCAAGATCCAGATTGGTGGTGATTATTGTAGCCTTTTCTGTAAGCATACGTTTATTCAGTATTTCAAAGAGTTGGGATCTGACAAAACTGCTCAGAACTTCGGTTCCCAGATCATCTATTATCAGAAGATCGCTGTTATATAAATATTCATATATTGACTTAAGGGCAGTGCTGTTATCTCTGGTCATAATATATCTGCTGAGTACCTGTTCAAAGAGCTCATTTGCAGAAAGATAAAGAACAGAATGTGCACTATCGAGAAGTTCTTTGGCTATACAATTGGAAATAAATGTTTTTCCGAGACCTGTACTACCGTATATAAGAATATTACCATGTTCTGAGTCGAAATTTTTCACATAATTATGAGCTCTTTTAAGGATATTTGATGCATTTTGATAGGGGGTTAAAGGCTGATCCTTGAAAGGCTCTTTGCTGTATACATCCAGAGAAAAGGTTGAAAAGTTTTCCTTTTTAAATACAGCATTCAGATTAGACCTTTTATACAGCTCCTGAATTCTGATCTTTTTGGCACAGGAACATACATGTCCGTCTGAATAACCCTCGTCCTTACAAAGAGGACAGCTGTAAATGGGTTCCAGATAATCCTCATCATAGCCGTTAATTCTGA
>JAFWSY010000108.1 GCA_017519155.1 Eubacterium sp. | reverse complement strand
TACTACCTGTCATGAAGACGGAACTACTTCTTCTAAAAGACTGGAAACTAAAAAGCTGATCGCAGAACTTAAGAAGGAAAATCCTTTTGTAGAGGCCAATATATTCAGGAGTGTGGAAAATGTAAATCTGGATACGGTTATTGGGTATAAACAGAAGGGGAAAAGGCATAATTTTTTAGATACATATGAAGATATATAACTATACATATGAATGAATTCATGGTAAAATGGAAAGCGATGTTACTGTACTCAGTAACGGCTTACGGGGTAAGACAATAATATATGGAGGTGGTTACATGAATGTATTTACTACGGACAAAATCCGAAACGTTGCCCTTTTAGGACATGGGGGAAGTGGAAAGACTTCTCTGGTTGAGGCGCTGGCTTTCCTGGCTGGAATGACAAACCGAATGGGGTCGGTTGATGCGGGAAATACTCTGAGCGACTTTGATAAGGAAGAAATCAAGAGAAAGATCTCAATCAAAACAACAGTTGTCCCAATAGTATGGGATGGATATAAAGTTAATATCCTTGATACTCCTGGTTTTTATGATTTTATTGGTGAAGCAGAAGAGGCTATATCAGTTGCTGATGCTGCAGTCATCGTTATTTCCGGTAAGGCAGGAGTAGAAGTTGGTACGAAGCGTGCATGGGAAATGTGTGAGAAGAGAAATCTTCCGAGAATGTTCTTCGTAACTGACATGGATGATGATAAAGCTTCCTATAGAGAGATAGTTCAGGAATTACAGGAAATGTATGGCAAGAAGATAGCTCCTTTCCATCTTCCAATCCGCGAGAATGAACAGTTCGTAGGATATGTTAATGTAATTCAGCAGAAGGCTAAGAGATGGAATGATAAGGGTACAGTAGATAAGTTCGATGTGCCTGATTATTCCCAGGAGAATCTTGCTATATGCAGAGATGCTCTTCTTGAGGCAGTTGCAGAAACTAGTGAAGAATACATGGATCGTTATTTCGAGGGAGACGAGTTCTCAGAGGATGAGATCAGACAGGCTCTTCATGTAGGTGTTTGTGACTGTTCAGTTGTTCCTGTTCTTATGGGATCAAACACACTGGCCAGAGGTATGTATACTCTGATGGCTGATATCATCAAGTATTTCCCTGGACCAGACAGATGTAAATGTGCCGGAATCGATACCACAAGTAATGAGGTATTCCAGGCTGATTATAACTTCGCTAAGCCGAAGTCAGCTTATATCTTCAAGACTATTTCCGATCCGTATATCGGTAAATATTCACTTATCAAGGTTAATTCCGGAGTTATTAAGCCTGATGATGTTCTCTTCAACTATCATCGTGGCATAGAGGAAAGACTCGGAAAGCTCTATACTATCTGCGGAAGCAAGGTAGAAGAGGTTAAGGAGCTTCATGCAGGAGATATCGGTGCGCTGGCTAAGCTCTCAGAGAGCCAGACAACAGATACTCTTTCAACAAAGAAGAATCCTATTACATACATCCGTGCAAACATTTCCAAGCCTTATGTTTATAGAAGATATGCTGCTAAGAACAAGGGTGATGAGGATAAGATATCCCAGGCACTTTCCAAGATGCTTATGGAAGATCTGACACTTAAAACTATTAATGATGGTGATAATGGTCAGACACTTCTTTACGGTATAAGTGCTCAGCATCTTGATGTTGTTCAGAGTGTTCTTTCAGCTAAATATAAAGTTGATATAGAACTTATGAGACCTAGAATCGCCTTCAAGGAAACAATCACAAAGAAGGCTGATACTGAGTATAAGTATAAGAAACAGTCCGGTGGACATGGACAGTATGGTCATGTAAAGATCACTGTTGAGCCATCCGGAGACATGGAGACACCTTATATCTTTGAACAGACTGTAGTTGGTGGAGCGGTTCCGAAGAATTACTTCCCTGCAGTTGAGAAGGGTGTTGATGAAGCTGTTAAGAGCGGACCTCTTGCTAAGTATCCTGTAACAGGAGTAAAGGTTGTGCTCTATGATGGTAGCTACCATCCTGTAGATTCATCAGAGCTTGCCTTCAAGGTTGCTACAAAGCAGGCTTTCGTAAATGGATTCATGGATGCAAGACCGGTTCTTCTTGAGCCTATTGCTTCACTCAGAGTTGTGGCAGACGGACAGTATGCCGGAGATATCATGGGTGATCTTAATAAGCGTCGTGCAAGAGTTTATGGAATGAATCCATTAGACGGCGGTTATCAGGAGGTTATTGCTGATATTCCTTATCTGGAGCTCTATGAGTATGATACAAAGCTCTTCTCAATGACAAGAGGAAGCGGTACATTTTCTTATGAATTCGCAAGATATGAGCAGGCTCCGGACGAAGTAGCTAAGAAGGAAATCGAAGAAAATAATAAACAGTAGTAAAAATTTACAAAAAAAAGAGGCTGAATTAGTTGTTATTCAGCCTCTTATTTGTTTTGCACCACTATATGTTGTGTATAATTAACAAAATGCATTTTAAAAAGAAGAAAAATAGGGTAAATATACCCAAAAAGGTGTTTTAAAATCCGTCTTTTAGTGGTATAATTAAAAAGACTTGTAATACAAGATCTTGCATAAAGGAGTGACAATATGGTAAAGAAGGAAATGATCGCAATGCTTCTTGCTGGTGGTCAGGGCTCGCGTCTTGGCGTTCTAACCTCAAAGCTTGCAAAACCTGCGGTTGCTTTCGGTGGAAAGTATAAGATAATTGACTTCCCGCTCAGTAACTGTATCAACTCTGGAATTGATACCGTTGGTGTACTGACACAGTACAGGCCTCTAAGATTGAATCAGCATATCGGTATTGGTATGCCTTGGGATTTGGATAGGAACTTTGGAGGCGTTACGGTACTTCCACCATATGAGAGTTCAGACAATGCATCATGGTACACAGGTACCGCGAATGCGATTTATCAGAATCTGGAGTTCATGGAGTATTATGATCCTGAATATGTTCTGATACTTTCAGGCGATCATATCTATAAGATGGATTATGAAGTAATGCTTGATTTTCATAAGAGCTCTCATGCGGACGTTACTATTGCTACCTATCAGGTTCCTATGGAGGAAGCAAGCAGATTTGGAGTTGTAATCACAGATGATAACAACGTTATTCAGGAGTTCGAGGAGAAGCCGGAACATCCTAGAAGCAATAAAGCTTCTATGGGTATCTATATCTTCAACTGGAATGTACTGAAGGAGAAGCTTATCGAGATGAAGGATGTTCCTTCGTGTGACTTTGGTAAGCACGTTATTCCATCTTGCCATTCAGAAGGTAAGAAGATAGTTGCTTATGATTATAAGGGCTATTGGAAAGACGTTGGAACTCTCGGTTCATACTGGGAGGCTAACATGGAACTTGTTGATATTATTCCTGAATTCAACCTTTATGAGGAGTTCTGGAGGATATATACCAAGAGCGATAATCTTCCGCCACAGTATATAGCACCAGGCAGCAACGTTACCAAAAGTATTATTGGAGAGGGTACTGAGATATATGGAAATGTTGAGAAGTCAGTTATTGGCTCAGCAGTTCGAATCGGTAAGGGCGCTGTCGTAAAGGATTCCATCATTATGAATCATGTTGAGATCGGTGATGGAGCCATAATAGATAAGGCTATACTTGCAGAAGGGGTCGTAATAGGCAAGAATGCCGTTCTTGGTGAAGGCGAATCTGCAGAAAATACTTATAAGCCTGCTGTTTACGCATTTGACCTTGTAACTATTGGAGAGAATTCTACTGTTCCGGATGATGTAAAGATTGGAAAGAACACTGCTATTCTCGGAGAAACTACCATTGAGGATTATCCTGACGGAATTCTTCCTAGTGGCGGTTCGATAATTAGAGAGGCAGGTGAGTAAGATGAGAGCTATAGGAATTATTCTTGCAGGTGGAAACAGCAGCAGAATGGGAGATCTCTCAGCTAAGAGAGCCACAGCGGCTATGCCGATGGCGGGCTGTTACAGAGCTATCGATTTCTCTCTTTCAAATATGTCTAACTCACATATTCAGAAGGTTGCTGTGTATACACAGTACAACTCAAGATCCCTCAATGAACACCTTAATTCATCAAAATGGTGGGATTTTGGAAGAAAACAGGGAGGACTTTACATATTCACTCCTACTATAACGGCGACAAATAGTTATTGGTACAAGGGTACCGCTGATGCACTCTATCAGAACATAGGGTTCCTGAAGGATGCTCATGAGCCTTATGTAGTTATAGCATCCGGTGACGGAGTGTATAAAATGGATTACAATAAGGTGCTTGAGGACCATATATCTAAGAATGCCGATATAACTATTGTAACCAAGGATATTAAAGCAGATGAGGATGATATCTCCAGATTCGGAGTGGTTAAGGTTGGTGACAACGGACGCGTTCTGGATTTTGAGGAAAAACCTCTGGTTGCTGAGACATCTACCGCATCAATTGGAGTATATGTGGTGAGACGTCGCCAGCTTATAGAACTTCTTGAAGCATGTGCTGCAGAAGGAAGAACAGACTTTGTAAAGGACATACTTATCCGCTATAAGAATGTAAAGAGGATAAATGCGTACAGTCTCGATTCGTATTGGAGGAACATAGGCTCGGTTGATTCGTATTTCAGAACAAATATGGATTTCCTGAAGTCAGAGGTAAGAGATCATTTCTTCCGTACAACCCCGGGAGTGTATACTAAGGTCGAGGATCTTCCGCCGGCCAAGTTCAATGGAGAAGCTGTTACTTCTAATTCGCTGATAGCCAGTGGTTGTATAATTAACGGCTCAGTTGAGAATTCAGTTCTGTTTAAGAAGGTCTATGTAGGCAATAATTGTGTTATCAAGAACTCTATCATTTTGAATGATGTACATATTGGTGATAACTGCTACATCGAGAACTGCATAGTAGAGAGTAGAGATACTATCAAGGCTAACACAGTTCATACAGGTGAAGCAGCGAATCCAAAGATTGTAATCGAGAAGAGCTTTAGATATACACTGTAGGATTATATTTTGGAGGGTCACAGATATGGAAATCACAGATGTAAGAGTAAGACGAGTTTCTAAAGAAGGGAAGATGAAAGCAGTAGTTTCTATAACCATAGATAACGAGTTCGTTATCCATGATATAAAGGTTATAGAAGGGGAAAAAGGACTGTTTATTGCAATGCCTAGCCGTAAGTCTTCAGACGGTGAATACAGAGATATAGCACATCCGATCAATTCCGATACCAGGAAGAAGATACAGGAGCTTATCCTAGAAAAGTACGCTGAGACACCGGAAGAGGAACCGGCTGAATAAAACTTAATATATAGAAAAAAGATGACACTTTGAATCAGGTTCAGAGTGTCATCTTTTTTTGTAAACTGATTTCTTTGGGTAAAACAGTGTTGATTTCTTTGTGTAAAAAAAGTACTTGCATTCTATATGTATATGTGCTAGTATATCTCTTGCTGTGACGTTGATAGCGTGGAAGCGGTAGTTGCTGCTGCAGGAGCAGGTAATATCGTGGAGCGAATGTCATGATCTCAGAATCTGGCGACAAGTCACTGTACCATACCATCTGACAATGGTCAGAAATGACGGATGTAGATCCGGTTTTCTTTTGGGAAAAACGCGACACACCCGGGATAGTAGTACAGTCACCACTTGCTCGGCATTATTAAAAAATGCGTAAAGGAGGCGGCTATTTTTTATGGCTAATCAAGTAATGAGAATCACATTAAAGGCATATGATCATCAGCTGATTGATCAGGCAGCTAAGGAGATAGTTGAAGCTGTTAAGAGTTCAGGAGCTAAGGTAAGCGGTCCTGTTCCTATGCCAACAAAGGTTGAAAAGGTAACAATCCTTAGAGCTGTACATAAGTATAAGGATAGTAGAGAGCAGTTCGAGCAGAGAACTCATAAGAGACTCATCGATGTAATTGCTCCAAACCAGAAGACAATCGATGTACTTCGCAAGATTGATATCTCAGCTGGAGTATATGTAGACATGAGAATGAAATAATACAGTACCTAATTGACTGTGACATTCCTGCAAAACTTCCTATTAATAAGGAAAGTTCGTTCACAGTATATTTAGTAAGAACATCACCCATTGATGCAAGCTTTGGGAAACAGTATGTTCCGCTGTAAATTATTTAGTACGATTCCTACTATAATAATGGAATCCGCTGTAAATCAAATTAGGAGGAAAGAACATTGAAGAAAGCAATACTTGCAGAAAAAGTTGGAATGACCCAGGTTTGGAATGACCAGGGACAGCTCGTTCCAGTAACAGTTCTTGCTGCTGGACCTTGTGATGTACTTCAGGTTAAAACAGTAGAGAACGATGGCTACGAAGCAGTTCAGGTTGGCTTCGGAGAAATCAAAGAAAAGATCGTAACAAAGGACGGTTCTGGTAAGAAGGTAGTTCGTAATG
>JAFWSY010000107.1 GCA_017519155.1 Eubacterium sp. | reverse complement strand
GCCGGCCTTCGGCTTAGTCTGCTCCTGAAGTGTCCAATGGCAGGTTGTAGCGGCTGATGTGATTGTGATACCTCTTTCCTGCTCCTGTTCCATCCAGTCCATGGTAGCAGTACCTTCGTAGGTTTCACCAATCTTATGGTTTACACCTGTATAGTAAAGAATTCTTTCTGTAAGAGTTGTTTTACCAGCATCAATGTGTGCCATGATACCGATGTTACGAGTTCTCTCGAGTGGATATTCTCTTCCAGCCAAGGCTTTTTCCTCCTTGTTAATTATATAAAATACAGTATCCGCGGGCAGATTTCTGCCCGAAACCTAAAATGCAGATTAGAATCTGTAATGAGCAAATGCCTTGTTTGCCTCTGCCATTCTGTGCATTTCTTCTTTTCTCTTAACTGATGCGCCTGTGTTGTTAGATGCATCGATAAGCTCTGCAGCAAGTCTCTCTTCCATGGTCTTCTCAGTTCTGTTACGTGAGAAATTGGTGATCCAACGAAGTCCGAGAGCCTGTCTTCTGTCAGGTCTTACCTCGATAGGTACCTGATATGTTGCACCACCGATACGTCTTGCTTTAACCTCAAGCTGAGGCATAACATTGTTCATAGCAGCCTCAAATACCTCAACAGGATCTTTTCCTGTCTGCTCCTTGATCTGGTCGAAAGCACCATAAACGATCTTTTCAGCAACACCTTTCTTACCATCAAGCATAATGTTGTTGATAAGACGGGTAACTACCTTATTGCCGTAGATAGGATCGGCAAGCACATCTCTTTTTGCTATATGTCCTTTACGTGGCACGGTTCTTCCCTCCTTAATAATAATTAATTCTTAGGTACTCACGATATTACTGATAATCCGATCTTCCGGTTTATCACTTTACGTGTTTTCGCGCTGTGTTATCTTTTGAAAAGGACACACTGTTCTATCTTTCAATATATATCTCAGTGTGAAAACTAATGCCTTTTCGTAAACCAGCACAATGTTTTTTTACAATCTGTTAACGATGCAATAAATGTAATAACCTAAATCCTACATCTATTATTTAGCATCCTTAGGACGCTTAGCACCGTACTTTGAACGTGCCTGACGTCTCTTAGCAACTCCTGCTGTATCAAGTGTACCACGGATAATATGGTATCTTGTACCAGGAAGGTCCTTTACTCTTCCTCCACGGATAAGAACAACGCTGTGCTCCTGAAGGTTGTGACCTTCACCTGGAATATAGCTTGTTACTTCCATTCCGTTAGAGAGACGAACTCTGGCGATCTTACGCAGAGCTGAGTTAGGCTTCTTAGGAGTAGCTGTCTTAACAGCAGTACATACTCCTCTCTTCTGTGGTGAAGAAGTATTAGTAGGCTTCTTCTTAAGAGAGTTGTAGCTTCTCTGAAGTGCAGGTGCTGTAGACTTCTTAACAGCGTCCTGTCTTCCCTTTCTAACTAACTGGTTAAATGTTGGCATGTTTTCACCTCCGTTCTTTTATGATTTTTCGTACGCTTTTAAATGAAAAGAAAAGCGCAACAATATAGGCGTGCCCATTTTAGGCACGCCCAATTATTATACTTATATTGATTTAGCTTGTCAACAATTAATTTGACTTACTTCTGTGAAATATGAAGTATTTATTACTCCTCATCAGAAGGTGCATCCTCTGCTCCATCTTCTGCATCGTCAAACTCTTCAGCTTCGTAATCCTCAGCCTCATAATCCTCTGATACATATTCCTCTGAAGCATCAGCTACATCTATATCTTCCTCATACTCATATTCATCTGAGCTGATCTCTCTTACATAATCGGAATCAAGTCTTACTGAACGGTATCTCTTCATACCTGTACCTGCAGGTATAAGCTTACCGATAAGTACATTTTCCTTAAGTCCGATAAGAGGATCAACCTTACCCTTGATAGCTGCATCTGTAAGAACTCTTGTTGTCTCCTGGAAGGATGCTGCTGAAAGGAATGAGTTTGTAGCAAGTGATGCCTTTGTGATACCGAGAAGTATACGATTAGCAACTACAGGACGAAGTCCTTCAGCTTCATTTATCTCATTTACTTCCTCTATATCAAGCACGTCTACGAGTGTTCCAGGAAGATATTCTGAATCTCCGGCATCCTCGATACGTGTCTTCTTAAGCATCTGACGAACTATGATCTCGATATGCTTATCGTTGATCTCAACACCCTGTGAGCGGTAAACCTTCTGAACCTCACGAAGCATATAATTCTGAACTGCCGATACACCCTTGATCTTAAGGATATCATGAGGATTAACAGAACCTTCTGTAAGCTCATCACCGGCTGCGATTGCCTCGCCGTCCTGAACCTTGATACGTGATCCGTAAGGAATAAGGTATGCCTTTGTCTCACCTGTTTCAGCGTTTGATACAACAACTTCACGCTTCTTCTTTGTATCTCTGATCTCTACCTTACCGGCAAAGTCTGATATAATTGCAAGTCCCTTTGGCTTACGTGCCTCGAAGATCTCCTCTACTCTAGGAAGACCCTGTGTGATATCGCCACCGGCAACACCACCTGAGTGGAAGGTTCTCATAGTAAGCTGTGTACCAGGCTCACCGATTGACTGAGCAGCTATGATACCAACAGCCTCACCAACCTGTACAGGCTGACCTGTTGCAAGGTTTGAACCATAACACTTAGCACAGATACCAAGGTGACATTTACATGTAAGGATTGATCTTATCTTAAGCTTAGCATCCTTTCTTACATTTCCTGTCTCAGGATCTGTAAATGGGCGTCCGTCTTCCTTACCGTCTACGCCGTTCTGAACACCACTCTTGATGATTCTCTCTGCTCTGGCAGGAGTGATCATGTGATTGATCTTAACGATCATCTCACCATTTGCATCGAAAATGCTCTCTGCAGCGTATCTACCTGTAATTCTCTCCTGGAAGCTCTCTGTAAGCTCATCGCCTTCCATAAATGCCTTTACATAGATACCCGGCTTCTCATCAACCTTCTCTACGCAACAATCAGTTTCTCTGATAATAAGATCCTGTGATACGTCTACAAGACGTCTTGTAAGGTATCCTGAATCGGCTGTACGAAGAGCTGTATCTGAAAGTCCCTTACGAGCACCGTGTGCTGACATGAAGTACTCCAGTACGTCAAGACCTTCACGGAAGTTTGACTTGATAGGAAGCTCGATAGTATTACCTGTTGTATCAGCCATAAGTCCACGCATACCTGCCAGCTGCTTGATCTGCTGGTCAGAACCACGGGCACCTGAGTCTGCCATCATGTAGATGTTGTTATACTTATCAAGTCCATCAAGAAGTGCCTTAGTAAGGCTCTTATCTGCAAGCTCCCACTGTCTGATGACTGTTCTCTTACGCTCTTCCTCTGTAAGGAAGCCCATGTCATAGAAGTGATTTATCTCATCAACCTTAACCTGTGCGTTATTAAGAAGCTCTTTCTTATCTCCAGGAACTGTCATATCAGCGATAGAAACTGATATACCACTAAGTGTTGAATACTTATATCCGAGAGCCTTTATATCATCAAGAACCTCTGCTGTCTTTGTAGCACCATGGATGTTGATACATTTATTAAGTATTTTCTTAAGATCACCCTTCTTAACCAGCTTGTTGATCTCAGGCTGTAAAGCCTTGTCCGGATCAGTTCTGTCTACAAATCCGAGATCCTGAGGGATCATCTCATTGAAGATCAGCTTACCCAGTGTTGTAGCAACGAAGCCTGTTATCTCCTTACCATCAGGAAGTACAGTTGATCTCTTAATATAGATCTTCTGCTGAAGTGTTATCTCTTTATTCTCAAATGCAAGAAGTGCACGATTTATATCAAGGAATCTACGTCCGATAAGATCCTCAGGAGTAGAAACGATCTGCTTGAAGAAAGTAACGTCACCACTCTTTGACTGCTTCTTAATAACAGTAAGTCTTACCTTGTCATATGCATCGATCTCACCGCTTTCAGCATCCTTCTTAACTGCCTCAAGGTTTGCCGCCTCATCCTCTTCAAGATATTCCTTCTTGATCTCATCCTCGGTGTACTCTACTTCTCTGAACTTATCCATAGTCAGATAATAGATACCAAGAACCATATCCTGTGAAGGAACTGAAACAACTCCACCATCTGAAGGCTTTAAGAGGTTGTTAGGTGAAAGCAGAAGGAAACGACACTCTGCCTGAGCCTCTACTGAAAGTGGAAGGTGAACTGCCATCTGGTCTCCATCGAAGTCGGCGTTAAATGCCATACATACAAGTGGATGAAGCTTGATAGCCTTACCCTCTACAAGGATAGGCTCAAATGCCTGAATACCAAGTCTATGAAGTGTCGGAGCACGGTTAAGCATAACCGGATGCTCTCTGATAACATCCTCGAGGATGTCCCATACACCTGTTTCAAGTCTCTCAACCTTTTTCTTAGCTGCCTTGATATTGTCAGCCTTACCTCTGGATACAAGCTCCTTCATAACGAAAGGCTTGAACAGCTCTATAGCCATTTCCTTTGGAAGACCACACTGATATATCTTAAGCTCAGGTCCTACGACGATAACCGAACGACCTGAATAGTCAACACGCTTACCAAGGAGGTTCTGACGGAATCTACCCTGCTTACCTTTAAGCATCTCTGAAAGAGACTTAAGTGCTCTGGATCCCGGACCTGTAACAGCACGTCCATGACGACCGTTATCGATAAGTGAGTCAACAGCTTCCTGAAGCATTCTCTTCTCGTTTCTAACGATGATGTCAGGAGCTGATATCTCAAGAAGTCTCTTGAGACGGTTATTTCTGTTTATTATTCTTCTGTAAAGATCATTCAGGTCAGATGTAGCGAATCTGCCACCATCCAACTGAACCATAGGTCTCAGATCTGGTGGGATAACAGGTACTACATCAAGTACCATCCACTCAGGCTTATTGCCTGAATTTCTGAATGCTTCAACAACATCCAGCTTCTTAATGATTTTTGTCTTCTTCTGTCCTGTTGCGGTTTCAAGCTCTTCACGAAGGCTTGTAGCCTCAGCTTCAAGATCTACCTTCTTAAGAAGTTCCTTAACTGCCTCTGCTCCCATTCCAACCTTGAATTCATCACCATACTCACTGAGCTTGGTTCTGTATTCCTGCTCTGAAAGGATATCCTTCTCATGAAGGTCAGTGTTACCGGGATCAGTTACTATATATGCTGAGAAGTAAAGTACTCTCTCAAGTTCACGGGGTGAAAGATCAAGCAGCAGTCCCATACGGCTTGGGATACCTTTGAAGTACCAGATATGTGATACCGGGCATCCGAGTTCGATATGACCCATTCTCTCACGTCTAACGCTTGATTTTGTTACTTCAACGCCACATCTGTCACAGACAATACCCTTGAAACGAATCTTCTTATACTTTCCGCAGTGACATTCCCAGTCCTTTGTAGGTCCGAATATCTTCTCGCAGAAGAGACCGTCTCTTTCAGGCTTCCATGTTCTATAGTTGATAGTCTCAGGCTTTGTTACTTCACCAAAAGACCATTTTCTTATCTTTTCAGGAGATGCAAGGCCAATCTTGATAGCGTCAAAGTATATAGGCTGTTCCTGCTCTGTATCTGTATTAATTGCCATAAAGTTCAGTCTCCTTCCTTACATTTCATCTGGTTCAAAATCATCATATCCTTCATCTTCATATGCATCATCATAGAAGCTGTCAGGATTGTCAATAAATTCACCCTCGGAATCGATTTCGTTATAGCCTTCCTCTGCAAGATCGCCTTCGTAACGAACATCATCACCCTCAAGTATAGCTCTTGTCTGTCTGTCATAATCGCCGGACTCGCCAAGTTCTACTTCTTCTCCGTCATCCTTAAGTACTCTTACATCCAGACCAAGTGACTGGAATTCCTTAAGAAGAACCTTGAAGGATTCAGGTGTACCAGGATCAGGTATGTTCTCGCCCTTGATAATAGCTTCGTAGGTCTTTACACGTCCTACAACATCATCAGACTTAACAGTAAGGATTTCCTGAAGTGTTGATGATGCTCCGTATGCCTCAAGAGCCCAAACCTCCACCTCTCCGAATCTCTGTCCACCGAACTGAGCTTTACCACCAAGTGGCTGCTGAGTTACCAGTGAGTAAGGACCGGTTGAACGAGCATGAATCTTATCATCTACCAGGTGATGCAGCTTCAGATAATGCATGAATCCGATTGATACAGGTGCCGGAATAGCTTCTCCTGTACGACCGTCTCTGAGCTGAACCTTTCCTGACTTATCTATAGGAACACCCTTCCACTCTTCTCTGTGGTCGCGGTTCTCATATAGATATTTCATTACGCCTTCATCTACATAGTCTTTATATTTAGCCTCAAACTCTTCCCACTCTGTGTTGACATAGTCATTGGCCATTTCAAGCTCTTTAGTAATATCTCCTTCCTTTGCACCATCGAAGATAGGAGTTGATACCTTAAAGCCAAGTACTTCGGAAGCAAGTCCGAGGTGAAGCTCAAGCACCTGTCCTATGTTCATACGGGAAGGAACGCCGAGAGGATTAAGAACTATATCCAGAGGGCGACCGTTTGGCAGGAACGGCATATCTTCTGCAGGAAGTACACGTGAAACGACACCCTTGTTTCCATGACGACCTGCCATCTTGTCACCTACAGATATCTTTCTCTTCTGAGCGATATATACACGAACGGACTTTGTAACTCCAGGAGGTAATTCGTCGCCGTTCTCGCGTGTAAATATCTTAATATCCATAACAACACCGTAAGCTCCGTGAGGAACTCTGAGTGATGTATCTCTAACTTCTCTTGCTTTCTCACCGAAGATAGCTCTGAGGAGTTTCTCTTCAGCAGTAAGCTCTGTCTCTCCCTTAGGAGTAACCTTACCTACAAGGATATCTCCGGCACGTACCTCAGCACCTATACGGATGATACCATTTTCATCCAGATTCTTGAGTACGTCCTGACTGAGTCCTGCAAGATCTCTTGTTATCTCTTCAGGTCCAAGCTTTGTATCTCTAGCATCCGATTCATACTCTTCGATATGAACAGATGTATAAACATCATCCCTAACGAGTCTTTCTGAAAGAAGAACAGCATCCTCGTAGTTATAACCTTCCCAGGTCATGAATCCGATAAGCGGGTTTTTACCAAGTGCCAGCTCAACGTTAGATGTTGAAGCACCGTCTGCGATAACCTCGCCCTTCTTAACCTTATCACCCTTGAAGACGATAGGTCTCTGGTTCATGCAGTTACCCTGGTTGCTTCGTGCAAACTTGATAACGTTGTACTCATCACATGTGCCATCCTCATCTGCTCTGACGATGATCTTCTCACTTGATGAAAGCTCAACTACACCGTCACGCTTACAAAGAATTGTTACACCTGAGTCAACTGCTGCCTTTGCTTCCATACCTGTACCAACTACAGGAGCATCTGTCTTCAGAAGCGGAACTGCCTGACGCTGCATGTTAGATCCCATGAGCGCACGGTTAGCATCGTCGTTCTGAAGGAACGGAACCATGGATGTAGCAACTGAGAATACCATACGAGGAGATACGTCCATGAAATCGATTGTATTCTTAGGGAATACAGATGTCTCTTCACGACGACGTCCTGCAACATTTTTATTAATGAAATGATTTTCTTCGTCAAGTGGCTCAGAAGCCTGTGCTACTATATACTGATCCTCTTCATCAGCTGTCATGTAAACAACTTCATCTGTTACAACAGGATTCTCAGGATCTGTCTTGTCTACTCTTCTGTAAGGAGCCTCAATAAAACCGTACTGATTAATTCTAGCAAATGTAGCCAGTGAGTTAATAAGTCCGATGTTAGGTCCTTCAGGTGTCTCTATAGGACACATACGTCCATAATGTGTATAGTGAACGTCTCGAACCTCGAATCCGGCTCTTTCTCTTGAAAGACCACCAGGACCAAGTGCTGAAAGACGTCTCTTATGTGTAAGCTCTGAAAGAGGGTTGTTCTGATCCATGAACTGTGACAGCTGTGATGAACCGAAGAACTCTTTAACTGCAGCAGTAACAGGCTTGATATTGATAAGAGACTGAGGTGTCAATGTCTCAATATCCTGTGTCTGCATTCTCTCTCTTACTACTCTCTCAAGTCTTGAGAGACCTATACGATACTGATTCTGAAGAAGTTCACCAACTGACTTAATACGTCTGTTTCCTAAGTGGTCGATATCATCATCAGTACCAACTTCATATTCAAGATGCATATTATAGTTAATGGAAGCAAGTATATCTTCCTTAGTAATATGCTTCGGAATAAGCTCTGTTATATTTGCTATGATAGCTTCCTTAAGCTCATCCTCTTCTTCATACTGCTCAAGAAGCTGAGCAAGAACAGGATAATAAACAAGCTCATTTACGCCAAGTTCTTCAGCTGTAACGCCAGGAAGTCTGTCCGCTATCCATGGTTCAATATTAACCATCATATTGGAAAGAACCTTTACATTTGCCATTTCAGTCTGAACGATAACATGATCAACTGCAGCATCCTGAATAGCAATGGCAGCTTCTCGTGTGATGATCTCACCCTGCGCAAAGAGAACCTCACCTGTAAGAGGATCAATAACGTCCTCTGCAAGAATGAAGTTTGTTATACGGCTCTCAAGTGAAAGCTTCTTATTAAACTTGAAACGACCTACACGGGCAAGGTCATATCTTCTCTGGTCAAAGAACATTGCATTGATAAGACTCTCTGCACTTTCTACTGCCAAAGGCTCACCCGGTCTGAGTTTCTTATAAAGTTCAAGGATACCCTCTTCATAACTCTTTGAAGGATCCTTTTCGAAGGATGCTCTGATCTTTGGCTCATCGCCGAAAAGATTAAGTATCTCTTCGTCTGTTCCAATACCCATTGAACGTATAAGTACAGTAACAGGAACTTTTCTGTTTCTATCTACTTTTACATAGAATACGTCATTTGCATCAGTTTCATATTCAAGCCAGGCACCACGGTTAGGAATTACCTGACAGGAATAAAGTGTCTTACCGGTTTTGTCACGACCGATTGTATAATAGATACCGGGTGAACGAACGAGCTGACTGACTATAACTCTTTCAGCACCATTTATGACAAATGTACCTGTTTCTGTCATAAGTGGCATGTCACCCATAAATACCTCATGCTGATTAATCTCGCCGGTTTCATTGTTAATGAGACGAACATTAACCTTGAGTGGAGCAGAATAAGTAGCGTCACGCTCCTTACACTCCTCAATAGAATACTTCTTGTCCTCTTCAAAAAGCTTGTAATCCACAAATTCGAGACTGAGCTTTCCTGTGAAGTCAGTGATAGGACTTATATCTCCGAAGGCTTCATTCAGACCTTCTTCGAGGAACCACTTATAAGAGTCAACCTGAACTCCGATAAGGTTTGGCATTTCAAGAACTTCCTGACCACTTGCGTAGCTCATACGTATGTTCTTACCAGACTTAATGGGACGCATTCTGTAATTTTCCATATGACGTATTACACCTCTCGCTTATTATTCATAAATAGCCTAATTTCGGATTTTGGCGCATAAAGAACCCTCCTATGCTTAAATATCGCATAGTAATCCACTTTAGCCTATAATGACAGTTTACTAGTCTAACATTTTCAACAAAAAAAATCAAGGAGAAATTTTATTTTTTCTCCTCAATTTTTTCAGTCGTTATATTTGCCTTTTATACAACCTATTATCAATAGTATCTTACGAATTTTTTAAGTTTACTGTGAATCAGGTTATATGCCTCACTGCTCCAGTGGATTCCGTCTCCTGCCGAATAAGTTGCGGCCAAGCTTCCCGAATAATCATTCAGATATGAACCTGTATCAAAGTAATGTGTGTAGCTGTGCTTCTTAGCCATCTTCTTCAGAAGTTTATTGTAAGTATTTACAGTTGAGTTTGGAACTCGAGGTGTTCTGGTATTACCAATACCCATGACCACTATCTCACAGCGGGAGTTATTCTTGTGAATACTCTTACACACTTCCTCATAATCAGCCACAACACCTTTTAGATAATCAAGAGACTGATTTCCTACACAGTTATTTGTTCCACACATTATATAAACTCTGTCTGGTTTGTACGCATTTACGCTTCCGAGAAATGTATTCTCTATTTCCTGTACAAAGAGACTTACCTTTGCAAAGCTTTCTTCTTCAGGATCAAGGGCTCCGTATACTTCGAAGCCGGACATAACCGAATCACCTACATAAGCAATCTTCTTTGCTTTTCTTCTGCTCTTTTTGTGAAGGGCACTACTTTTTTTACTCTTACTTAAAGCTGTGGTCGGAGTTTCTTCCTTGACAGCCTGTACTTTATAATAGCACTGCTTATAAGCCTTCGGCCATTTGTCAGTATATTTCAGCTTTCTTGTCTGGGCTATCTGCTTATATGACTTGTTCTTATATTTTCTGAAAACCAAATAATAGTCTGCATCCGGAACAGCGTTCCACTTTACAACTATCTTTCCTGTTTCATAAGCCTTTACTGATTTGAGCTTCGGCTTTTCAAGACTTACCTTGGGCTTAGGAGCCTCGGTGGTAGCCTCGGTAGTCAGTGGCGGTTTTGTCTGCGTGGTTGCCTCGGTAGTGGTCTGAGTCGTTGCTTCAGTACTTGTTCCCTCGGCATGGACAGGAAAACAATAAGATGCACCGCACAGCAATACGATAATGCATACCATTACTGCACACGATACTATCCTTATAAGGTTTTTGTTTTCCTCTTTATCCATAATTAATTCTCATTATTAATTTGAATGCTTTTCTTTTCCTGTTGAGACATCCTTTGTATTGATCTTTACATGACCGTAATCTGAATCACTGTAGGATCCGCCGAAGTTAGCCTCATCTCCACCCTTGCCTGATGTTCTTGCAAAGAGAGGATCATATATCTTTCCCTTTATCTCAACCCAAGAATGATTATCACCCTTAAGTGTTCTGTCATCATCAACTATATAAACTGTATCATAGCCGCACTCATGAGCAAGATATGCAAGAGCTGCTGCATATGCTGTACATTCACCACCGCTTGTCTTATGAGCTGACGGATCAAGAGCATCTGCTGCAAATACCAGATCCCAGGTCTTATCATCACGTTCATTCTTAAGGAAATGATATCCGATATATGGAAGCCCCTTTACGTAGTCGTAACATTTTCTAAGCTTCTTATCCTTCTTGTCAGTAACCTTTGTAAGGCTCTGCATACGCTCTCTGGCAAGGATCATTATATCTATCTTCTTCTTCCACTTCTTTCCGTAGAAGGTTGACTTAGTGGCAACACCCTTCTTATTCAGTTTGATGGTATCAACTGTTTTGTTGACAGCCATCTTGCCTGTTGAACGGTCGAAGTAGTAATACTTCTTCTTTATCTTGTACCAGCCCTTAAGCATGGCCCCCTTTGGAGCGACAGTAATTTTCTTACCATCAACCTTAGCAGTCATATTCTTTGGAGCAAAATAATATGTACTTCCCTTTACCTTAACAAATCCGGTCTGAAGCTTTCCATTCTCGTCATAGTAATACTTATAGCCCTTCTTAGTAACCCAGCCCTTCTTTGATGCTGCATTTACATCCACTGTTGGAACTAATCCGAAGATGATGAAAAGTACAAGAACGATACTGAAGACTCTTTTGATTGAATAATGTTTTTTCATTGATCTGCTCCTTTACTCTAAAGAGATTATTTAAGATTACATTTTATAGCAATTACTCAATAGCATCTACGATCCAGACAGTCTGTCCCTGCTCTGAATGAAGATATGCGGTAAAATCATCGAAGTAAGCTATACCACTGAGCTCTCCCTCAAGTGAGCACGCACCGCCGGTTTCAAGTGTATAGGATCCGCAGGCTGCAGCAAGTTCATCAAGTGTTGCTCCTATGTATCCTTCAGCAATTGTCTTCTTGGAAGCTTCAGTTGCTTCCTCAGTCGGCTCCTCGGTCTTCTCTTTCTTCTTCTTTTCTGTAGTCTTCTTTTCCTTCTTCTCTGTAGTTTCCTCTGTTTCCTCTTCTGTAGGAGCTTCAGTAGGTGCTTCGGTTACCTCTTCTGTTGCAGCCTCTGTTGCTTCAGTGGTAGCCTCCGTTGTTGCTTCAGTAGTCTTCTCTGTAGTCTTTTCCGTGGTCTTCTCTGTAGTCTTTTCTGTTGTAGCCTCCGTTGTCTTCTCGGTAGTTGCCTCAGTAGTCTTCTCTGTGGTTTCCACCTTAGCTACCGCAGTTGTAGTCTCTGTCTTGGCAGTATCATTTCCACAGGCTGCAAGGCACAGTGCCAGCATAGATACAGTAATCAGACCATATATTCTTTTTCTCATTTTACCCTCCCGGCAAAAAGATGACAGTTTTTCACCTGATGATAATTTGTCATCTTTTTTATTCATTGATGTAGGTGTGGATATTTCCCGTGGTGTAGTACACCCCGTCCTTTTCGGTAATTATCTCAAAACTGCACTCACCCTGCTCAAGATTCTCAGGGCTTATGTACATACCGAACTGGTAATCCTTTTTGTTATACCCGCTCTTTTCAAACAGCTTATCTATTCTCTGTTCTTCCTGTTTCTCGTCCTCTGTCAGACTAAGTTCTCCGCCGACCTTTTTATAGCCTACAGGAAATGCCTCGTAATCGGATATATACCGGCTGTCTGTTATTCTGATATATACAGGAGATGAATCATCCGTATATTCAGGATCAAGTGTTCCGTATACGATCAGTCTGCCGTCGGTATCCTTCTCTACTCCGAGAAAAACATTCTCTTCAGCAGCTTCAGGACTCTCCGGTGCAGCCTCTGTAAGAAGCGCATCCATCTTAGGAAGATATTCCCAAAGATATGTGATATGACGCTGTGTCAGCTCAAGCACCGGCGAGGTCGCTTACGCGGTCTTCAAGTGTACTGACGGTATCACTGAAGGACGAAACCTTGGAGTGGAGCTCGTT